>CALZIC010000049.1 GCA_945787285.1 uncultured Desulfuromonadales bacterium | reverse complement strand
AAAACAGGATAAATTTCTGCGCACCGGATTTGCGCTTTTCAGCGCCCTGACCTCGTTCGTTTTCGTCTACTATGCCGTCAGCGTCATCACCGGCGGCGCCTCTGATTGGCTGAAGATCTTTGCCTATGTTGCCGGGGGCTACGGGCTGATGAATATCTACATCCTGAGTTGGGCCTGGCGCAGCAAGGCCGACTGGACGGTTTCGGCGAACATGGTGATTGCCGTCTGTTTTTTCGGCGCGGTGGTGATGGACCTGAGTCGTGACGGGCTGCAGGGCGGCATGCAGATCGTCGGCATCCTGGGGCTGGCCGCTGTTCTCGGGGTCAATTGGTTCACGGTCAGGATGTTGTGCCGGCAGGACCATTCCTGAGCAATGGTCCTGGGAAAAACAGTGTCCCGGTAGTCTGTTGGCTTTACGCCGGTCACCCCAACGGGGGGTTCGTCAAGAACTCGAATCCCCGGCAGCACCCCGGTGATGAATGTCGCCCGGTGGTCTTGCAAGCTTCATCCCTCCTGCTAAAATTCCCCCATATCCCTCGTTTACCGACCTTTCCGCTGTACCCTCGTCTTCATATCCGGGAGGCTGTCAGATAACTCCGTCAGCCTCGCAGGGAGGATCCATCGCATGCTCACTCTCAACGTGAACGGCCAGAGTTTTCAGACCGATGCCTCGCCCGAAATGCCGCTGCTGTGGTTTCTGCGGGAGAACCTGCAACTGACCGGCACCAAGTTCGGCTGCGGCATGGAGCTGTGCGGCGCCTGCACGGTGCATCTCGACGGAGAAGCGGTACGCTCCTGCCTTTTGCCGCTGAAAGACGTGCAGGGCCAAAAAGTGGTGACCATCGAGGGCATTTCCGAAAGGCATCCGGTCAAGCGGGCATGGATCGAGGACGACGTACCCCAGTGCGGTTATTGCCATTCGGGGCAGATCATGGCGGCGGTGGCGCTGCTCGAGAAGACGCCCGAACCGAACGATGCGGACATCGATGACGCCATGAGCGGCATCATCTGCCGCTGCGGTACCTATCAGCGCATCCGGCGCGCCATCCACAAGGCGGCTTCGCTGAAGAAAGGGGTGGCGGCATGAACGGCTCGGGCAAGCTCAACCGGCGCGGTTTTCTCAAGACGGGGGCGATGGTCGGCGGCGGGCTGCTGCTGGCGGTGCATATCCCTCTCGGGCGGCGCATCGAGGCGCATTATCTCACCGGATCGGAGTTTCAGCCCAATGCCTTTCTCGCCATCGCCCCCGACGGCACCGTCACCGTGACCATCGGCAAGTCGGAGATGGGGCAGGGCGTCACCACCTCGCTGCCGATGCTGGTGGCCGAGGAGCTCGAGGCGAACTGGGAGGATGTCCGGGTCGAATTCGCACCGGTGGCGCCCGCCTACAACCACACCCAGTTCGGGCCGATCATGGTGACCGGGGGGAGCACCAGCGTGCGTTCCACCTGGGAGCAGCTTCGCACCGCCGGCGCCGCCGCCCGCTTGATGCTGGTGGACGCCGCCGCCCGGGTGTGGGGCGTCGAGCCCGGCAGCTGCCGGGCGCAGCAGGGGTACGTGATCCATCAGCCGACCGCCCGTCGCCTGGCGTTCGGCCATCTGGCCGAACGGGCCGCCGGCCTCGAGCCGCCGACGGAGATCGTGCTTAAAGACCCTAAAGACTTCACGTTGATCGGCACCTCCCGTGCGCGCCTCGATACCCCGGCGAAATGCGACGGCAGCGCGGTCTTCGGAATCGATGTGATGATTCCGGGGATGCTGGTGGCGGTGGTGGCCCGCCCGCCGGTCTTCGGCGGCAAGGTGAAGAGCTTCGATGACAGCCGGGCGCGCAAGGTTGCCGGCGTGCGGCACGTGGTGCAGATCGATCGGGGTGTGGCGGTGGTGGCTGACGGCTACTGGGCCGCGCTGCAGGGGCGGGACGCGCTGCAGGTAAGCTGGGATGATGGCCCGCTTGTCGACCTCGACACTGAAAAACAGTTTGCCCGCTATGCCGAGACGGCCAAATCGCCCGGGCTGGCGGCGGCGCAGCGCGGCGACGCCGCGGCGGCCCTGAAGCAGGCGGCGAAGACGCTCGAGGCGGTCTACGAGGTGCCCTATCTTGCCCACGCGCCGATGGAGCCTCTGAACTGCGTGGCCCACGTGCGGCCGGAGAGCTGCGAGATCTGGGTCGGCACCCAGATGCAGACCACCGACCGCAATGCGGCGGCCGAGATCTGCGGCCTGCCGCCGGAGAAGGTTTCGCTCACCACCACCTACCTCGGCGGCGGCTTCGGCCGGCGCGCGGTGCCCGACAGTCATTTTGTGCGCGAGGCGGTGCAGGTCTCCAAGGCGGTGGGGGCGCCGGTCAAGGTGCAGTGGTCGCGCGAGGACGACATCCGCGGCGGCTGGTATCGCCCCGCCGCCTACAACGCCCTGCGGGGAGGGGTCGATGCCGACGGCATGCCGCTGGCCTGGACCCACACCATCGTCAACCAGTCGATCGCCAAGGGCACTCCTTTCGAGCAGGGGATGATCCAGGAGGGGATCGACCAGACCTCGGTCGAGGGGGCCGCCGATTCACCCTACGCCATCCCGAATGTTCTGGTCGACTACCACATGGCGCCGGCCGGCGTGCCGGTTTTGTGGTGGCGCTCGGTGGGGCATTCCTTTACCGCCTTCGTCAAGGAGTGCTTCCTTGATGAGCTTGCTCATCTCGGCGGCCAAGACCCCTATGCACTGCGGCTGGCCCTGCTCAAGGAGCATCCGCGCATGGCCAAGCTGCTGCAGCTGGCGGCGGAGAAATCCGGTTGGGGCTCTGCCCTGCCCGAAGGGCGGGGGCGCGGGATCGCCGTTCATGAATCGTTCGGCAGCCTGATCGCGCAGGTGGCCGAAGTCTCTGTCGACGAAAAGGACCGCATCCGCGTGCACCGGGTGGTCTGCGCCGTCGACTGCGGCCGGGTGGTCAACCCCGACACGGTGGAGGCGCAGATGGAATCGGGCATCGTCTTTGGCCTCTCCGCCGCTCTCCACGGGGCCATCACCTTCAAACAGGGGCGGGTCGAGCAGAGTAACTTTCACGACTACGAGGTGGTGCGCATCGACGCGATGCCCGTAGTCGAGGTTCACATCCTCGAGAGCGGCGAGGCCCTCGGCGGCATCGGAGAGCCGGGAACTCCGCCGATCGCGCCGGCTGTGGCCAACGCCGTTTTCGCCGCCAGCGGATTGCGTCTGCGCACGCTGCCGATGACCCCCGCGGTGGTCAAGGCCGCGCGGCAGGCCACCAGTTGAATATTCTGGGCAGGCAAGGTGGACGTACCCCTCGCCCTTAGCTTTGGTTGCCTCCACACCAAATTCCCCTGCGATCCCTCTTTTTTCTTTTCCCCTTCTCCAGAAGCACACCGCAGTGGCCAACTGCGGTCGGGGTATGATATTGTTTGTATTTGAAAATTAACGGATGCTTCGGGAGCGCTTTGATGGATGTGCAAAAAGACAAATACTATGCCGCCTTGACAGGGGATGCGATCAAGTCGTCGAGGCTCGATTCTGAGGCGCGCAGTCTGCTCCATGATGCCATCCTGAAATCCGGTGAGGAGCTCAAAGAATCTTTTCCCGGGCTCGTCGTCGGCGGTATCAATGTCTTCAGGGGCGATAGTGTTCAATTCCTGCTCAACAAACCTGCCCAATCCCTTCGGGCTGCGTTGTTTTTCCGATCGGCGCTGAGGGCGGCGACAGGCTCCCTCAAGGTCGATATGCGTTTTGCTATTGGGGTCGGCAAGATAGATTTCATGCCCGAATTCTCCAAAGGGGGCGCAGATGGGGAAGCTTACCGGCTTTCTGGCCCGTCTCTCGACAGTATGGGGTCAAAGCAGACTTTGCGTCTGGCATTGTCTCCGGGCTGGACATCGCCCCATAACTTTGAAGCCTTAAAAACGACTCTGGTCCTGGTGGGCGCGCTGGCTGACCGCTGGACGGAGAAGCAGGCCCTTGCCGTCAAAGGAGCCCTGCTTGGACTCACCCAGGACGAGATCTGCAAGACCTGGTCATTTCCTGTCAGCCGCCAGGCAATTGCCAAAAATCTTGATGGGGCTGACTGGTTTGCCGTGGAGAGGGCTCTGCAGTTTTTTGAGGAATTTGGCTTGGTTTCGGATCATTAAAAAGCAACCCTGGAGGGTTGCTTTTGGCCCATGCAACCTCCCGGGGTTGCTTTGCTCGGAGGCAACCCCGGATGGTTGCATTGAGCAACTGCACCTTTTAATAATCATGTGACATGACACTCTGTTGCTTCTCCGATAAGCAACAATGCCCGGGAGGACAGGTGGGGCTTGAAAACCTCGACATCGTTTTTGGCTTGTTCGCAGGTCATCTGCTGGGAGATTTCCTTCTGCAAACGGATCTTATGGTCCAGAACAAAAGGGCCGCCAGTGTTCTTGCAATCCATGTGTCGATAGTGACGGCCGTCAGCTACCTGCTCTGCGGGGTCTGGAACAGTTGGCAGATTGTTGTTGGAGTCTTTGTCACCCATATGGTCATTGATGGGATCAAGGCCGCTTCGGGCAAAGATGGCCCTAAAGTCTTCCTCCTGGACCAGGGGGTGCATCTTGCAGCCCTTGCGGCCGTAGGTGTCTATTGGATACCCGCAAATGCCGCGCCCTACTGGCGAACCCTCTTCCCTTTTTATACCGAGGCGGTCCTGCTCCTCTCCGGGGCCATACTCTGTATCTGGGTGGGGGGCTTCTGGGTGGGCAAGACGGTGGCCCCTTTTCAGGAAGCCATTGGTGATGCCTCAGCGAGTCTGCCGAATGCCGGCCGACTGATCGGTCAGCTGGAACGTGCGCTGATATACCTTCTCGTGCTGGCCGGCGAACCACAGGGGGTTGGTTTTCTTGTTGCAGCCAAGTCGATTTTGCGCTTCGGTGAGGTCAAGGAACCGGAGCAGCGCAAGGAGGCTGAATACATCATTATCGGGACGCTCATGAGCTTTGGCTGGGCGCTCCTGATTGCTTTTGCGACTAAATCCCTTCTGGAAATCCTGCCGTAAGCCACCTGCAGGGCTCTTGCCATCATGAATCCGACCGAATCCCTTTCTTTTCGCTGGGCCTGGCGTCCATACCAGCAGCGTGTCCTCGATGCTGTTGAGCATCACCTTGACGACGACCGGCTGCATATCGTCGCCGCGCCCGGCTCGGGAAAGACGATCCTCGGGATAGAGGCTTTCCGGCGCCTCGGACGCCCGGCGCTCGTTCTTTCGCCGACCCGCACTATTCGCAACCAGTGGCTCGAGCGTCTGCGGGAGTTTCTGCCCGACGATGCGCCCTGGCCTCCAACCTGGGCCGGGAGTGACCTGGATTGCCCCTCGTTTTTCACCTCGATTACCTACCAGGCCCTTCATCTCTCTTTTCCCGATAAGAACCGGCGACAGGCCGAGGAGGCGGAGACTGAAGAGCCCAAGGCGCTGTCGCAGGACGAAATCGGGCGTCTGTTGGACCTCTTCAAAAAGACCGGGATCGGCACCCTGATCCTCGATGAGGCGCATCACCTGCACAGCGCGTGGTGGAAGTCACTGGACAAGCTGGTGCGCAGCCTTCCCGGGCTCACCGTGATCAGCCTCACCGCAACCCCTCCCTACGAGGTGACCGGGGCGAAGTGGAGAAAATATTCCGATCTCTGTGGGCCGATCGACGAAGAGATTTCAGTGCCCGAACTGGTCAGGGAGCACAACCTCTGTCCCCATCAGGACTTTGTCTGGGTCGTCGAGGCTCCTTCGGTCACGCAGCGGCTGCAGGCCTACGACACCTCGGTCAATGACTTCTGCACCCGGTTGTATGACGACCCGGTTTTCAGGCGGGCCGTTGCGGCCCACCCACTGCTGGGCGACGATGTCGACCCCGTCCTCATCCTCGACGACCCCGAACTGGCCGTGACGCTGCTGGTCTTCTTACGCGCGGCAGGACAAACGTTTCCGAAACACCTGACCGCCCTCCTCGATATCAAAAAAGACGAGCTGCCCGCCCTCGACCGGCGCTGGTGGCAGGTGCTGGTCAAGGCCTATCTCTACGACAGACGCTGGCTCGAGGCTTTTGAGCAGGGGGCGCACCGAAAAGAGGTCGCCGGCGCTCTTCGGGCGGCGGGCCTGTTGTGGCGCCGGGAACTACGCCTGGTCGAATCGCGCCCGCTGAAGACGCAGCTCGCCCTGAGCCCGGAAAAGATCGCCGGCTGCGTGCAGATCTGCAGGCTGGAAAAGGCTGCGCGGGGAGAGAACCTCAGGCAGGTCTTTCTCACCGACTATATTCGTGACGAATCTCTCGGTGTCGATGGCGGCACCGACCTTGGCGCATGTCCGCTTTTTTGCGCCCTGACCCACGATGCGGCAGAAGGGGCGAAGCCTTTTTACGGCCTGTTGACCGGGCGGCTGGCCATCGTTCATCAGAGGTTGGTCGAATCGCTTCAGGGAGTGGACGCCGGGGACGGACTGACCTTCACCCCCTTGGACGAGCTGCCGGGGTTTGCCCGGGTAAGCGATACGGGCAGGAGCCTGACCCCCTTTTTCACCCGGTTGCTGCAGAAGGGGCGCCTGCGGGTTATGGTCGGCACCCGCTCTCTGCTCGGCGAGGGGTGGGATGCCCCGGTGATCAACTCGCTTGTTCTGGCCAGCTTTGTCGGCTCGTATATGCTGACCAATCAGATGCGGGGCCGGGCGATCCGGATCGACCCTGGCAGGCCCGACAAGGTGGCGAGCATCTGGCACCTGACTTCGATTGAACCCTCGACCCCTTCGGGGTTCTCCGATATCGAGGAACTCAAACGCAGGTTTACGACCTTTGTCGGGGTGAGGCAGTCCGAACCGGTCATCGAAAACGGCCTCGAGCGGCTCGATTTGCCCTGGCACTACCGCCCGGGGACCGCCCTTTCAAGGGTCGACCCGAAGCGGAGCAACGAGGAGATGGCCTGGCGCCTTGGAGAGGCTGAAGGTCTGGGGCGGCACTGGCGCGAGGCGATCGAAACGGGGGGGCAGGGCAGGGTCATGCCGACGCTGCGAAGCCGCGGGCGCCTGCCGATGCGTTCCTTTCACCTGCAGCGGACCCTGCGGCTGCTGGCGCTGGAGGGGCTGTTCCTTTTTTCCGCCGGGGCATTCGAATCGCTGCAGGGGATGCGCCATGCCCCTCTGGACGGTGTCGGGGAGTTTCTCCTCGCGCTGGCTGTGGCGGCTCTAGGCGGGTTTCTCCTGGCGCTGCCACGGCTGGTCAAATCGGCCATCATCCTCTGCAGGCACCTTCCTGTCGACGGGTCGGTCCGTCAGATCGCCCTTGCCCTTTGCGAGGCTCTTCAGGAGTGCGGACTGCTCCCTTCGGTGCAGGGGGAACCGAGGGTTCTGGTCGAACGCCAATCAGACGGCAGTGTGACCGCAGCCCTTGCCGGCGCAGACTTTTACGAGCAGGCCCTTTTTGCCGACAGCCTGGCAGAGATCCTCGGTCCGGTAGAAAACCCCCGCTACCTCCTGACCCGAAGCAAGCGACTCTGGCGGTGGCTGCGGTCCGACTTTCACGCCGTGCCCCAGGCCCTCGGATCGGACAAGAAGAGGGCGGAGATTCTTTTCCAGGCCTGGAAAAAAAGAGTCGGTCCGGCAGCGCTGGTCTACACCCGTTCGATCGAAGGACGCAGGTTTCTGCTCAGGGCAAGGGCGCGGGCCTTTTCCACCGCCATGGCACCATTGCCGGAAAGATTGGACAAATGGCAGTAGGGTCCTTCCGCGGGCGGACCAGGGGGCAAGGGGCAAGGGGCAGGCTTGACTTATGGGGAATTGGGGCCGATGGGTGGTGAGTCGGCGTCCGAAAAAGGCCCGGTTAAAACTCTATCCTTTGTTACAATGCAAGAATACTCGTTGAGCGTCGATGGTTCTTCCCTTGCGGCAAAGGACAAAAACAATGAAAAAGATCATCCTGTTGCTGATGTTTACTCTGTCGTCTGTCACGGTGCATGGGGGCTCTTCCATCACCATCAACGGGAAGACGATCCATGCCACCGGCACCCATGTGGTTATCGTCAATGGCCAGGTCGTCAGCGGTATTGAAGAGAGCGACATGGTCCAGGGGTCTGGCGAGATTGTCACCGAGGTTCGAAAAACGCCGGTTTTCAAGGGGCTGGTGCTGAACCTTGCGGCCGAAGTCAGGGTTCGGCCGGCAGAGGAAACGGAAGTCTCTATAACAGCCGACGACAATATCATCCCGTTGATAACGACCGAGGTCGCCGCCGAAACGCTGACCCTCTCGGTTTCCAGGGGCTATTCGTCCGAAAAGCCGATCCGTATCGATATCAAAACGCCCGCGATATCCCATTCACAGCTCAATGGATCAGGATCGATCGACCTCGATTCGGTTGCCGCAGGCGATCTGGGTCTGGCCATATTCGGCTCTGGTCGTATTTCCGCCACCGGGCAGGCAGAGGCACTCTCCGCCACCATCAACGGCAGCGGCAAATTGGATTTGAGGGAGTTGGCGGTCGACCGTGGCGATATGTTGATCAACGGCTCGGGCGACGCCGACCTTCTTGTCAGCGGGGAGCTTCGCTCGAAGATCAACGGCAGCGGCAACATTGTTCTTCATAAAGCGCCTGATAATCTTCGCTCGCAGATTCGGGGCTCGGGGGAAATCATCCAACGCCCATGAATTTGTCCTGGGTCAGGCTTGACTTGTGGCTATCTAAGCCCAGGATGGCAGGTCTTGCTTAGGTGCTATCTTGAGATCCTCACGAGACGAGGGGAGGGCCGAAGAGGGTGAAGTCTCCTGTCGGCGCGTGTAGGAAAGAATCAATGTTGCAGGGCGGCCCTTCCGGCGCATGTGTGGTGGGTTATACGCTAAAGTGCTGACCTTCAGCTAGTCGGAGCCAAACCTAGGTTCGAGTCCCAGTTCGGACCCCGACAAAAACCAACCGGGGCAAGATGCCGGTTAGATCAAAGCGATGATTGGATCGGTATTGAATTTCAGCTAAATATCGATGTCCTGGCACTCAACAGCTAAACAATAAAACACACCTGTTGATTATCAAGACTTTAACGGGTTTCGCAGACGGATTGACAATCCACCGTGCAATTTGACCCTGTTTAACGCACTGAAAACTTTCCTGCCTCGCACCCTCCCTGAGGCATATCCCCAGTCAAGTCCGACCGCCTCCGGGCTCATGTGTCTTGGCCGATTCCCGCCAGCGGGGTATTGTTTCTCGCTCCAAAAAACCACCCAGACTTTTCTCCCTCCATGGCCCTTTTGAACAGGTCGAAGTTTAAGTCCTCTCATACCTTTTTTGTGTAAGGTTCAATCTTTCCGGGGATTGAATTTGCATCAAGAGGGGGTTCAATTCAAAAAGCAGCAATATCGGGTTGGACAAAAGTTGTCCCGACAAAGCCAACCCCTTGCGCGAGGAGGGGCAGGAAAGTGACGGATCTTACCTGGCGAAGATGGCCGAGCTGCCGAAGGAGAGGTCTCTGGTATGTTCGGCTTTTTGGTGTGGATAACGAGCACCGACCGGGGAGATTCTTTAAGAACCTTCGACAACAAGGAGGTACACCATGAAAAAGGCTTGCCATCGTCTCTCTAAATATGCGTTTGGCGTTTTTGTGTTTATTCTGTCCTTCTCTTGTATTCCCAGGGTGGGGGATGTCGCATTCCTCGGGGCAGGTGTGGCGGAAGCCGAGAGCATCCACAGCGCAAGCTTTCTGAGTAGGGACCACCCGCTTATCCGTGCGGCAGTCGAAGTGCAGAACAGGTACACCGAAGTTTTAATGAACATCTCCGGCGTCGTGGGCACGGCCACCGGTATCGGACCGGCCGGCCAGCCTGTTATCAAGGTTTTTACCGCCTGGGCTGGAATCCCGGGGATTCCCCTTGACCTGGAAGGCATTCCGGTGAAGGTGGAGATAACCGGTAGGGTCGTTGCTTTAAGCGATCCCACAGCGCGGTTCGCGCGTCCCGTTCCGATTGGCGTGTCCACCGGCCACCCGGATATAACTGCCGGGACCATCGGATGCCGGGTGGTGGAAGCTAGTGGCTCCGTTTACGCGCTGAGCAATAACCATATCTACGCCGACGGGAACGAGGCCAGCCCCGGCGACTCTGCCCTTCAGCCCGGTCCCGTCGACGGGGGCCGAGCCCCAGTCGACGAGTTCGGCACTCTCTATGATTTTGAGCCGATTGTTTTCTCCTCGTCAGCCAACAACACCATGGATGCGGCGATCGCGGCATCCTGGGAGGAGGAGCTCGGCTGCTCAACTCCGTCCGATGACGGGTACGGCACCCCCAGGTCAACGACCGAACCCGCTTCGCTTGGATTATTGGTGAAAAAATACGGCCGGACAACCGGCCTGACTCATGGAGAGGTTTCAGGGGTCGACGCCACGGTGGATGTCTGCTACGAGTGCGGGGGGTTCTTTTGCAATTATTGCACTAAAAGTGCGCGCTTCGTGGGCCAGATTGCTATCACCTCAACGACCGGAAATTCGTTCAGTGCTGGAGGCGACTCAGGTTCACTCATCGTTACCGAAAGCGGCAACAAGCCGGTCGGGCTTCTGTTCGCCGGCAGCTCCTCGCATACCTTTGCCAATGCGATCGACCCCGTGCTCAGCCGTTTCGGCGTCACGGTGGATGACTGCAGCACGCCTTCGGGTCCTTCAAACGATCCGCCCACTGCCGATTTTACCTACAGCACCACCGCCCTCACTGTTGAGTTCACGGATACAAGCACCGATTCGGATGGCACCGTTGTCGCCTGGAACTGGGACTTTGGCGATGGAGCTACCTCGACGCTCCAGAATCCGACCCATACCTATGCTCTCCCCGGCGACACGTACACTGTGACCCTGACGGCAACGGATTCCGATGGCGTCTCTGCCTCAACCAGCCAAGATGTTGTTGTCAGCGCGCCTCCAGGGGACTCCGGCGTGTCCCGCATTGATATCCGCGTGGAGAGAACATGGTCCCTTTACCGGGCTGTTGCCGATGTCCACACCGAAAACGGGACACGTGTGGAGGGATCTTTTTCGTTCAATGGCCGGTCATTGAACAATGACAATGATGTGAGCGTAGGAGGAACCGCCTCGTTGATGTCCCGAAGGGTGTGGACCACCGGCGCCGGGGGCGTGTTTACCATCGAGATTACCAGTCCGGGTTCCGGCGTGTCGAGCTGCAGCGTGTCGGTGGCCGAAGGGACAAACACATGCCCGTAGCATTTGGAAGCGTTCATGGTTCAGGCTTCGGCGGTCGCTGGTGCTGATGTGACCTGCACGGGGTTGAGGGGGGAAGGGTAATCATTCACTGCTGCTGTTTGCCCTTCCCCCGTTGCCTTTCAAGGGGGGCCGATTTCGATGGACCTACCGAAAATGATCTCTCCAGCGAAAAAAACAGCCGCCATCTTCATCTGTTTGATCTTGGCAGGCATCACTTCCGCCGATTGCACGAATAAAAATATGGGCGGCCCTCTGAGAGAAAATGCCATGGCAGTCAAGTCGATCGAAGATGTGCTCAAGGAACAGTCGGGTATTTTGATGACCCTACCAGGCGTGGTGGGTACGGCCTTGGGACTCTGCGATGACCAGCCCTGCATCAAGGTTTACGTCCTCGAAAAAACGCCCGAGCTGGAGCGGAAAATCCCCGCAATTCTAGAAGGGTATCCGGTAATGATGGAGGAAACGGGACCGATCCGGGCTCTGCCGAAAGGGGAAGGAGAGATTCGGTGAGTATTCCAGGGAACTTTCGTGCGGACTCCGGTGCATAGCGCACCCATTCGTAGAAGAGTACGGGGTTGGACCACTGGTGACGCCGACAGAAGGGGCAAATTGTGCCATTTTTAAAAAATCCTTTGATTCCGCAAGGAAAAGCTCTACCGCCTGAAGCAGGCTTCGATACGGTCAAAGGCCTGATTAATGACCTCCTCTGAAACACAGAAGGCCATCCTTACATGATGTTCACCGGCAGGGCCGAATGCGCGGCCGGGGGTGACAGCGACTTTGGCTTCTTGTAAAAGCCTCAAGCTGAAGTCCAGGGAGTCTTTATGGCTCGCCGTTATTCGCGGAAAGACATAATAGGCCCCTTCCGGCTTAACATAGTCAAAGACGTGGGGGACCCCGTCCAACCGTTGCAGGATCAGCTCGCGCC
>CALZIC010000048.1 GCA_945787285.1 uncultured Desulfuromonadales bacterium | reverse complement strand
AGGCCCTGATGGTTGGGCGGCGACAGCAGGTCGGCCTTGGGCACGCCGCGGATCGCCTGGATGTGCTCGGCCACCTTCTGGGCCATGAGCAGACCGCCGTCGCCCGGCTTGGCGCCCTGGCCGATCTTGATCAGGATGCCTGCGGGATCCTCGATCATATGCGGCATCGCCTTGGCGATACGGTTCCAGCCGAAGTGCCCGGAAGCGATCTGCAGAATCATGTATTTGAGATAGCGGCTCTTGAGCAGGCGCACCGGTACCCCGCCTTCACCAGAACACATGCGCACGGGAATACCGCACTCCTCGTTGAGATAGGCGACCGCCATGGCCACCGCCTCCCACATGCGCCAGGAAAGGGCGCCTATCGACATGTCACCGATGACGATGGGGTAGATCCAACGCACCGGCGGCGCCTGACCAGTGGAGACCAGCTTACCGGAGCCATCCACCTCGAAAGGGAGCTTGCCCGGGGGCATGATGCGGCCGAAGGGAGCGAGCAGGTCGAAGGAGTGGCGCTGGGCATCGAGGCTCGGGTCGGTCATCTGCGAGATTCGACCGACGCGCAGCTTGTCGAGGGTACGCGAGCCCGCTTCGAGGTTCTTGCGCCCGCCGCGCTTGAGCGAATCGCCGCCGAGACAGCGGGTGACAACCGGGTGACGGGTGTCGATGTTGCGCACCGGGCCGATGGCGTCGTTAGGGCAGACCTTTTCGCAGATGCCGCAGCCGCGGCAGTAGTTCTTGATCGAGTGGGTCTGGCGGATGACCGGAACGGCGGAAAAACGCTGTCTCGGCTCCGGAAAATCACCTTCGGAAAAGACCATCCGGCGCCGCTCGACCTTGGACTCGATGGCGCGGAAGGAGCAGGCCGCCACGCAGGAGCCGCACAGGGTGCAGCGGCTGGCGTCGTAGCGGATTTTCCAGGGGAGATCATTGGGAGTAACGTCCTGGACTCTCATTGTTTCCATCTCTGTACCTCCAGGTTGTTATCGATAACTACCGTTTCGCGTTCGTTGGGGTAGATGTCGGCCTCCCAGTCGCGCTCGGGCAGAATTTCGTTGATACCACAGACTTCCGAAGCGATGGCCACGGTGTCGGCATTGCGGCCGACCACGACCGGACGCAGCTTCTTGGCGTCACAGGTGGTAAACATGGTGTTGTCGGGCAGAACACCGATGATGGTGTTCGGTCCGTTGATTTCCAGGTGCGCCAGCGACTGGCGGATGGCCAGCAGCTGCTCCTTGTCTTCGCGCTGCTCGATCTGCTCGAAGGGCAGCGGGGTGATAACGTGCTTGAAGTAGGACAGGGGCCATTTCAGCTCGTTATGCACGTAGTGCAGGCTGTAGAGAAAGCACTGGGAATCGGACTCGAAGCCGATGTAGCCGCGGTGCAGCTTGCGCTGCTGCTCGACATTCTTCAGGTAGAAGGTGTTCTCGCCGTTGGCCAGGGCGGTATACCCCTGCATGAAAAAGGGGTGGGCGGCGTAGCGGACGATATCGTAGTTGGTGTTCTGGCGACACTGGGCGGTGATCACCTTGGCGGTAAACTTGTCGTCCGGCTCCCACAGGTTGAAGTAGGTGCCGATATCGCGCGGATCACCGATTTCCTTGAGGGTGACGACATCGGGCCAGAACGAGTAGACAAAGCCCTGCTCGCCATCCTCGAGCGCCGACCTCAACTGCAGGCGCATATCGAGAAGCAGATCAGCCTTCTCTTTTTCGTCCGAATGCTTGTAGTGCTTGGGATAGTCGTAGGTCTGAAAAACGTAGTTGGGCATGGCGTTGATATCCAGCCCGGGCTGTGGATTGGTCTCCGGAACCCACTGCATGACGCGGTGAAAACCGGCGGCGTGCAGCATATCCTCGGCGATCTTCACCCCTTCGTCGTGCCCTTTCTGCTGGGACTGCATCAGCAGCAGGGCCTGGCTCGGGTGGACATAATTGAGACTCTTTATTGCTCCAATGCGACACATAAGCGGTCACCTCCATAAACGTAGTCATTTGTGCAGGGGAATCACACAGACCCCTCCCACACAAGGCATAACTCAAAAGCAAAAGAGGTGCCAAAAATCAAAACCCCATCAACACAATATCTAACACATCAAATTAATCATCTGGTTTCGGGAACATGGGCAACATTAACCCCCACTATTTTCTGCCATGAAGAAAACATTATCGCATATATGGTTGACCCAGTACGCCGCAACCTACACACTTCAAGTCAAAAAGATACTCAAAGGCACGCACATTCATTCCTCTCCCCCACCTCTTCGGCACGAACTCAGCCGTCAGACCAGCGGCACGAAAAAGCCCCCATTCTAAAATGGGGGCCTTTGAATAATTGCGCTATAAAACAAAAGAACCTGGAGGCAGACTAGTGGCCTGCCTGGTCAATCGCGTCGAATAACCATACAGAGCACTAGTGTGCTGTTTGGTTAATCGTGTCAGTTAATTCCGAGTCAATTTGGTTGATGTCAAGGCGTTGCCGACGCAGGCCTGGCCTTGCGTTAAGTCAAGGAGGCACAACGCAGACAGCGGCCAAAAGGGCCGGAATTATAGGTCACGATTAACCGCACAGTGCACTAGAGCTTCTCGACCCAGCCGTGACGATCAGCGACCTTCCCGTACTGGATACCGGTGAGCGTCTCGTACAACTTGCCGGTCAACTCACCCATTTCCCCGTCGCCAATGGTTACCGTTTTATCCCGATAGGTAAATTCGCCTACCGGAGAAACGACCGCAGCCGTTCCGGTGCCAAATGCCTCTTTGAGGCGCCCGCTTTCGGCGCCGTCGATAATCTCGGCGACCGACAGGGCGCGCTCCTCGATCTCCAGTCCCATATCCTTGATCAGGTTCAGGATCGAACGCCGGGTGATGCCGTCGAGAATGGTCCCTTTCAGGGGCGAGGTGATGACCTTGCCGTCATAAAGGAAGCAGATATTCATGCTACCGACCTCTTCGACATATTTGCGCTCGACGGCATCAAGCCAGAGCACCTGGTCAAATCCCTTGGCGGTGGCCTCCATCGAAGCCCTCAGACTCGCGGCGTAGTTGCCACCCGTCTTGGCCTCGCCCGTACCCCCGGGGGTTGAGCGGACATACTCATCGGAGATCCAGATTTTAACCGGGCTGAACCCACCCTTGTAGTAGGCGCCGACCGGGGAGAGGATAATATAGAAAAGATATTTGAGCGAAGGGCGTACGCCCAGATAGGGGTCAGTCGCTATCATGGTGGGGCGGATATACAGACTGGTCCCCTCACTGCGCGGAATCCAGTCCGCCTCCAGCTGAAGGAGCTGCTTGAGGGCCTTGAGGGCAAAAGCAGGTTCTATTTCCGGCATGCACATGCGCCGGGCACTGCGGTTGAAGCGCTCGAAATTGTCGAGTGGACGGAACAACGCAATCTCGCCATCTTGCCGGCGGAAGGCCTTGAGCCCCTCGAAAATCTCCTGGGCATAGTGCAATACCGCACAGGCCGGGTCGAGACTGAAGGGAGCGTAGGGTGCGATGCGCGGCGAATGCCAGCCGCGCCCCTCCTCGTACTCCATCAGGAACATCCGGTCGGTAAACAAGGAGCCGAAACCAAGCTGCGATTCATCCTGGATGCGGGGTTTCTTTTCCGTAAGGGGCAATATCTCGATATCCATCGTAACTCAGCCTCCGATTATGTCGGTCGTACCACGATAAACCGCTTTTTTATCACAACCGTATTCACCCAATCAAGAAATTTAAAAAGCCCCTTAAGCAAGGGGCCAAAGAAATTCTTTTCGCAGCAGTTTTTCAAGACCACACATAAACGCAGAACATCTACTCGACACCATGCTCCGAGGACTTCTGAAGTCGAACCTTTCCGTAAAGGAGATTTCTCATATTCTCTTTCTCTTCCTCCTCGCGAAACCGCCTCACCAGACGGTCGTACTCGGCACGCTCATCAACATTAGACTGGCGATAACTAATGTCTCTGATCTTCCAAAGATCTTCCATGGCCATCTCCTTTACACCAGGGGGAAACATTCCGTGGCAGAACCCACTCTCCGCTAGACATATTTGATGGTATCACCACCCATCGGCCAGTCAAGGTATTTTTTACCATAAAGATCATAACACTGTTCTGTCTCACCCAACACCAACCCTGCACAGAGTTCGCACTGTTGATCAGATCGAGCTCCCTGATATTCTTAGACCCAAGTGAAACACCCAGACAACGTCACAAGGAGAACGGGATGACCTTTGAACAGCTGGAGGCGGCAAGAAAAACCCTCAAACTATCCGATAGAGCCTCTCTCAAGGAGATAAAAGAGCGTCACCGCAAAATGGTCAAGCGCTACCACCCGGACAGCGGCGAGGAGGATCCGGAAATGATCCGGAGAATAAACGAAGCCTACGAGGTGCTGCGGGATTACTGCATCGAATACCGCTTCTGCTTTTCGCACGAAGAATTCTATGAACAGCAGCCAGAGGAACGTCTGCGGGAACAGTTTTCCCAGGACCCGCTGTGGGGAGGGTGAAAACCGGTGATTGGTGGGCAGTGGGCTGAAATAAACTGACATAAAGAAGAAGCGCCAAATAAACGTCAGTCCGCGCCCTTCCCTTCGCTGGCGAGAATGTATTTTTTAACGGTGCGGCGGTCGAGGCCGGTGATCTTCGCCACCTGCTCGTAGGTGCCGTGGCGCTGGTAAAGAAGAAGGCAATACCGGGACAGCAGCCCGGCGGCGTCGAGACAGCCCCGGTCGATATCGTTGACCAGGCGTCCCCGCTCATCACCGATGACAGGCTGCCGGTCACCGAGGTAACGGCGGGTCAGCAGAATGCGCCGAACCGCCTGTTCCAGCTCGCGCACATTTCCGGGCCAGCGGTATCCGGGGCCGGGCTCCCGGGCCAGAGATTCGGCCACCGTCTCAACCAGTTCGGGAGAATCCTCACCGAGAGTGCGCCGGACCACCAGCCCCAGCAGCACCGTCAGCTCGGCCGGGTCTTCCTGCAGGCGAAGGCGCAGCGGCGGCACTTCGATGACATCCGAACAGAGGCGGTAGAAAAAATCGTCCCGGAACTCACCCTTGCTGCGAAGCTCGTCAAGGGGACGGTTGGTCGCCGCGATCACCCGGCCGTGAAACCGGACTTTTTCGTGACTCCCCACCGGGGAGAAGCTCCGTTCCTGCAGCACCTGCAGCAGCTTGATCTGTACCGGAACCGAAACGTCGCCGATCTCATCCAGAAAGATGGCACCGTGAGGCGCACAGCGAGCGAAGATCCCCTGATGATGATCGATAGCGCCGGTAAAGGCGCCTTTTTTGTGCCCGAACAACTCCGACTCGATGAGGCTTTCGGGATACTGGGAAAGGTTGAGGGAGATGAAGTTGCGGGCAAAGCTTTCGGCAAACCGCCCCTTTCCTTCATCGTAGGGAATGAAACCGGAGCGCCCGATGGCGGCGGACGCCGCCCCCTTTCCGGTACCGGTTTCACCGAGCAGCAGGGTGGAAAAATCCTCCATGCGGTCCCAGAGGAAATTCTCGTACCAGCGGATATCGGAGGTGAAGACATTGTCCCACAGATGGCAGCGCAACCGGGCCATTGAAGGGCTCTGCCCCGCCAGGCTGTGGTGAATGAAAAAAAAGGCGCGCCGAAGCTGGTAGAAAAAGGCGAAGTAGCGCCGGGCCTCCTCGGCACGGAAGCCCCGCTCCTGCAATCGCCCGAGGGCCTCCCTGGCAAAGGGAACGACGCAGGGAACATCCCCGACAGCGATCTGCTCCTGGATCAGACGATCAAAAGCATCCTGGTAACGATGATAGACCTCAAAAAGGAGGGCGGTGCGGATCGTTTCGCGGTCCTCCCCGGAAAAGCAGCGCAGGTCGGCCCGCCCCTCTTCCGCAAGCCGGTCGATCCGCTTGAGAACCGCAGCAACCGAGCGATCACTCAGCTTCTCCCGGTCAATCGCCCCGGAAAAGCCGGTAATCCCACGGTCCAGCTCGAGGCGCTCGGCGCCGAAGGGATTAACAAAGGCGGCCCGGGAGACCCGGCCGAAAAATTCCCGCTCTTCTGAATTCAGTCGTCTCTGAGTAGCCATACACGAAATGTACACACGCCAGGCACAGGATGTCAACTCGAAACAAAAAACTTTCAACCACCCGCACAGCCAAACGCCAGAAGGCATTGAATAACAGCGACTTGAACAATGGCCACCGGATTGGCACATCCCCTGCGATACCTGCATGTACAACGTCAACAAACATCACGGGAGAATCGCCATGACCAGAAAAAATCGCACCCATGAACACGCCATTCAACTACTATCCTCCGCAGCGATCCGATCGCTCGCCCTTTTCACCCTTGCCTGCCTTTTTCTCGTGCTGCCCGCCGTTTCGGCCCAGGCGGCCGGCCTGCTCAAACCGGTCGGGGCGGACGCATCCCTTGAAATCCGCTCCCATTCGGTCGATGTGGTCATCAACAACGGCTTTGCCCGCACCGAGGTCGACCAGACATTCGGCAACAACTCCGACCAGGACCGCGAAGCGATCTATTCCCTCCCCCTGCCCAAGCAGGCCAGTCTCTCGGAACTCTCGCTGTGGGTTAACGGCCAGGAACTTCTCGGCGAAGTCATCGAGAAAAAGCGGGCCCGACAAATCTACCAGGAGCAGAAGGCCAAGGGGAACGATACCGCCCTGGCCGAGAAGGACGATTTTAAAACCTTCGACGTCAAGGTCGGCAGGGTTCCTGCCGGCGGCGAAGCCCGGGTGCGCATCGTCTACTACCAGCCGCTGGAGATCGACCTGAACGTCGGCCGCTACCTGTACCCGCTGGCCGAGGGGAATGTCGACGAGGAGCGCCTCGCCTTCTGGTCGGTCGACGATAAGGTGAGCGGACGTTTCAACTTTCACCTGACCCTCAAGTCCGCCTTTCCGGTCAAAGACGTGCGCCTGCCCGGCTACGACACCGAAGCCAGGGTGCAGAAGGTTTCGGGCATGGGCGAGGGGGAATCCTCCGGTGACATTTATGAGATCACTCTCGATAACGAGGGAGGCGCCGACCTCTCCAAAGACCTGGTTTTCTACTACCGCCTCGACGATTCGACACCGGCCCGGGTCGAGCTGATCCCCTACCGCGAAAACCCCCAAGACGACGGCACCTTCATGCTGGTCGTCACCCCCGCCGCTGACCTGCAGCGGATCACCGAAGGGACCGACTGGACCTTTATCCTCGACGTATCCGGCAGCATGAGCGGCCACAAGATCGCCACCCTCGCCGACGGCGTCGGCCGGGTACTCGGAAAAATGAACCCCAATGACCGCTTCCGCCTCGTCACCTTCAACAACAGCGCCAGGGACTTCAGCGGCGGCTACGTGACCGCAACCTCAGAAAACGTGCAGAACTGGATAACCCGGGTCAAGGGGATTCAGTCCGGCGGCGGCACCAACCTCTTTGCGGGACTTGAGATGGGCTACCGAAGGCTCGACGACGACCGCACCTCGGGGGTGATTCTGGTCACCGACGGGGTCGCCAACGTCGGCAACACCGAGCACCGCCAGTTCCTTGAACTGCTGAAAAACTACGACCTGCGCCTTTTTACCTTCGTGATCGGCAACAGCGCCAACCAGCCGCTGCTCGACCGTCTGGCCAGAGACTCCGGCGGCTTCGCCATGAACATCTCCGACGCCGACGACATCACTGGCCGCCTGATCCAGGCCAAGGCCAAGGTGCTGCACCAGAACCTGCACGATGTTCAGGTGAAGTTCAACGGAGAGAAAGTGAGCGACCTGACCCCGACGACAATCGGCAATCTTTACCAGGGCCAGCAGTTGGTGATGTTCGGCCGCTACCACGGCAGCGGCGAAGTCGCCATCGAGCTCAACGCGAAAATCTCAGGGCAAAACCGGAGCTGGAAAACCACCGCAAACCTCCCCGCAATCGACCAGGACAACCCGGAGATCGAGCGCCTCTGGGCCCTGTCGAAAATCGACGGGGCGATGGAAGAGATCCGCGAGCAGGGGGAAAAGCCGAAGCTGCGTGACCAGGTGGTCGATCTGGGCCTTGAATACTCCCTGGTCACCGACTACACCTCGATGCTGGTGGTGCAGGATGATGTTCTCGAAAACGAGGGCATTCAGAAGCGCAACGCAGACCGGGTGCAGCGCGAACGCCAGGCCCAGCAGCAGAAGGCCGCGGCGCCGGTGAAGAGCCACCGGGTCGACCGATCCCCCAGCGGCGGCATGTTCGAGGGGCTGCGCGCACCGAGCATCGGCTCCGGGCCGGTCGGGCCGTTGATGATCCCGGTGCTGGTGTGGCTGAACCGGCGCAGAAAGAATAATAGATAGAGAGATGTGGCGCGGCGGTTCCGACCGCCGCGCCTCTTCGGCATCGGAGGCTGAGATGAAACCGAACGCTACGCTCAACAACCTTAAAAACCTTAAAACCCCGGGGTGGCGCCCCCGGACGGCGCCTTACTCTCTTTGCTCGCCAAAAGAGAGTAAGCAGAGAAAGGGCGCCCCATCGACCCCGCCCGCCTTCGGCGGGTCCCCTCCGCTGCGCAGACGTTTTGAGGGAGGGCAAAAACTCGCTTCGCTCGAACAGTTGCCCTCCTCTTTCTCAAAACGCCCACTCCGCTCCAGCGTTGTCGAAGGGGAGGGAGGTGCAAATACCCTAAACAGCAAATCCCGTGGTTTCGAGATCCGCCTCTGCATCATCGCCCTGGCCCTGTGCAACCTGGGCCTGATCAAGGGCGTTCCGGCTACAAACCTCATCTTTGCCCCCGAAGCGGTCGCCAGCGGTGAGTGGTGGCGCCTGCTGACCTGGCCCTTCGTCCACGTCAGCCCCTATCACCTGCTTCTGGACGGCATTGCCTTTCTACTCCTCTACAGCGGCCTTAACGATCCCCGCAGTGTGGGCCGGATTTTTCAGCTGCTCGCATCGGCTGCCGGCAGCCTGTTGCTTCCATTGTGGCTCGCCCCGGAAATCTACACCATTGGCCTCTGCGGCCTCTCGGGAGTCGCCCACGGCCTGTTTGCCGTAACCGCCCTGGAGCTGGCCACCGACAATAAAAAGGACACTTTCTTGAAAAAAGCGGGTATTCTGTTGCTGATCGGCGTGTTGCTCAAATGCACTGTCGAGATGGCGGCCGGACAGGTTTTTCTTGCCTCGCTGCACCTCGGCACCATCGGGACCCCGATCGTCGCCACCCATGCCGGCGGAGCCCTGGGGGGCATCGCAGCGTTTTCACTTCTGTGGCTGAGGCGGCAGAGTGCGGCCTGACCTTCCCCGACACGGAGCACTTATGGCAAAACAAAAAAAATCAGCGAAGAAAGGCCGCCGCATGTCTGTCTTTTTCCTTGTTCTCGGCGTCACCACCCTTGTTTTTCTGGTCCTGCCGCTGCGCAAGCCCCTTGCCCACCTGCCCCCCGGCACCGGCCCGGTCATCGACATGCATGTGCATACGGCCGGCATCGGAGCAGGAGGCAGCGGATGCTACGTTTCTCCGCAACTCAAGGACAACTGGCGCTTCGGCATTTACCTGAAAGCCTTCGGGGTCACCCGCGAGAGGCTTGAGAAGGAAGGGGACGGACTCCCGATCCGGCTGATTTCCGAGCACATCGCCACAGCCCGCCAAGTCGACGGAGCGGTCATCCTGGCTCTGGACGGCGTGGTGGACGAGACAGGGGAGCTCGACCTGGGTCAAACCGAAGTCTATATCCCCAACGAGTTCGTTGCCGCAGAAACCGCCAGGTACGACAACCTCTACTTCGGAGCCAGCGTCAATCCCCACCGCAAAGATGCCCTGCAGCGGCTCGAGCAAGCCGCCCGCGACGGCGCCGTGCTGGTCAAGTGGCTCCCCGCCATCCAGCGCATCGACCCTTCCGATAAGCGCATCGAACCGTTCTATCGCAAACTGGTCGAGCTGGGCCTGCCGCTGCTGGTGCACACCGGCGCCGAGCGCTCCTTCTCCGCCGCCGACCACGACATCGGAGACCCGCAGAAGCTCCATCTTCCCTTAAGCCTCGGGGTCACCGTCATCGCCGCCCATGCCGCCACCACCGGCACCACCGACGGCGAAACCCAGTTCGACCGGCTGGTGCGCATGTTCCCCGACTACCCGAACCTTTACGCCGACATCTCCAGTCTCACCCAGCTTAACAAGCTGTGGTATCTGCCCAAGGTGCTGGCTCACCCGGAAATCCACGAGCGCCTGATCTACGGCACCGACTACCCGCTGATCGAAACGGCGCTGGTCAAGCCCTGGTACTTCTTCTGGCGCCTCGGCTGGCAGCAGATGCAGGCCATATCCGGAATCGAAAACACCTGGGACCGCGAACTTCAGCTCAAAAGGGAACTCGGTTTCTCGGGAGATATTTTCAGAAGGTCGGCGGAACTGCTGGGGATCAGGGAGGGGAAATTTGCGAAGAAAGCATCAAAAGACCACGGGACAATGAGCTATCAACGCCCGTTCGCTTCGCTCACTCAAGGCGCAGAGACGCAGGGAAACCCTTAAAACCACGTTTTTGATTTTCTCTGCGCCTCGGCGTCTCTGCGTTAAATTCGTCTTTGACTTTGGTTGTTTTTTCGTAGGGTGGGCTGTGCCCACCATGTAGTCACAGGCTATTAATCGGTGGACACAGCCCACCCTACCTCACTTTTACAGCGTCGGATCATGATTTTTTGGCGTAAGTATCGATCAGGTAGCGGGCGATGCTGCGCCTGGGGGGCAGGGCCGGAAGCTCATTGACATCAAACCAGCGGGCGTCCTCCAGCTCCTCTTCCTGCACCACGATCTCGCCGCCGTCGTAGTCGGCGACAAAACCGGCCATCAACTGGCTCGGAAAAGGCCAGCTCTGGCTCCCCACGTACTGAATGTTCTTCACCCGCACCCCGGTCTCTTCCATGACCTCCCGGGCGACCGCCTCCTCAAGACATTCGCCGAAATCGAGGAACCCCGCCACCAGGCCGTAACGCCCCTCGGGCCAGCCCGCCTTGCGCGCCAGCAGCACCCGGCCGCCATCGCGGATCACCACGATGACACAGGGGTGAATATGGGGATAGTGGGCGTAACCGCACCCCCGGCACTTCTTGCCCCACTCGCCGCCAATCCGCCCCATTTCGCTGCCGCAGAGGCTGCAAAAGCGGCTGTTCTTCTCCCAGTGCAGCACATGGCTGGCCACCCCGCCGAGAGAAAGGAGTTCGAGGCTCAGCGCCGGTTCGCTGGCCAGCAGGTTCTCGCCGGTCAACCCCGCAGGAATCTCCGTGTCTTTCGAAACCGGCACCACTCGGCAGGGAGCACCCTGCCACTGGCCGATATAGAGGGGGGAACACCCGGAACTGCGGAGCGCTTCGGGCAGAATCCGTGGAAGAGTGGCCCCGCCCTCCCCCTGGTGCACCAGTATTTCGCTGCCGCGCAGCAGAACCAGCCCCCCCTCGCCGCCGGAGTCGAAAGCGGGCGGCGCCATCTGGAAAGAGTCTTTAAGACATTCGCCGTTGAAGGGAAGGTACTGGGGGGACGGATAACTAGCAGGGAAAATACTCACAAAACACTCCTTGATCGACACCAGGGCAGTGTCATCGATTTTGTTACATTTACACAAATTCTAAGACCCGGCGGCCCGCATACCGGCAGCGTAAAGGAAAAGGGCGAGCTGGGTCTTGCCGTCGAGGATCTCGCCGCGCTGCACCATGGCCAGCGCCTCCTCCGCTTCGCAGATGACGATCTCGATAAACTCGTCGTCTTCCAGCGCCTGCTCAGTCCGGGTCAGGCCGGTCGCGACGAAAAGGCACACCTTTTCGGTGCAGAACCCGACGGTCGGCAGCATCTCGCCGAGCTTTTCTAGGTGTCCGGCACGATAACCGACCTCTTCGACAATTTCGCGGCGCACACACTCTTCCGGGGACTCCCCCTCTTCGAGCCGCCCGGCGGGAACTTCGAGCAGCATGCCTCCTGCCGCGGGACGAAACTGGCGGATCAGAACCAGCCGGCCGTCGTCGAGCACCGGCAACACCGCCGCACCACCGGGATGGTGAATGATTTCGTATTCGGCGCTGCGCCCATCGGGCAGCTGGTGCGTCTCCAGGGCCAGAGAAAGGACCCGGCCCTCGAATATGTTTTTTTGTTGAACCTTCATGATTCCTCCAAATTACACCATCACCCCCGCATCCCGGAAGGCAAAACCATCACCAGTTCATCGGGACAGGCACGAAAGGTCATGGGCAGCCGCCCATGGGCATCGCCGTCAATCTGCACAAAGACGTTCTCCCCCGAAACGCTCACTTCAGAAGCCTTGAACAGCATTGCCCCGGCCGGCGCAAGCGACCGGTGCAGCACCATGCGCACCAGGCAGTGCAGCAGATGCCAGCGACCGGGCCGGCTGAGCAGGCAGACATCCAGGGTCTTTTCGGTCAGCGAAGCATTCGGGGTGAGGGAAAACCTGCCGCCGTAAAAGCGGCCGTTTCCGATAATCACCCCATAGCCCTGCAACACCTTACCGTCTTCCCGCTTAACCTCAAGCGGAGCGGGAGGATGGTCAGCCAAGACCTTGAGGGCGCTGAGCAGGTAAGCCCCCTTTCCGATCGCCCGCTTCAGCTTGAGGTCGACTTTGTGCACCACTTCGGCGTCGAAACCGAGTCCCGCCATAAGCAGAAAACGGGTCTCCCCCGCCGCGCCCAGGCAGACCGGCGTCGCGGTGCCCTCAAGCGCCACCCGGCAGGCGCCGGCAACGTCGAAGGGGATGCCGGCCTCCAGGGCGAAGACATTGGTCGTCCCCAGCGGAACAAAGGCCAGGGGGATGGGCGAAGGCGCAAGGCCGTTAATGACCTCGTTGAGGGTTCCGTCCCCCCCTGCGACCACAATCAGGTCGACCTGTTCATTCTTTGCCGAGGCCGCCGCCCGGGACGCATCCCCCCGGGCCCCGGTAAGGTAGAGCTCCACATGATCCCCCCCGCTTGCCAGACAGCTCTGGGCCAGGTGGATTTTGGCCATCGCCTCCCCGCCGGCCACCGGGTTGGCGATCAGCTTGATCCGGCGCTGCACGTTCCCTTTCTTCGTACCCCACATCATGCTATGGTGCCTTCCATCAAATAAAATCATTCAACAAAAACGCAAAGAGAAAAGCCATGCCTTCCTCCAGCCCACTTCGCATCGCCTGCCAGCAGATACTCGAAGAAGACGGATCGTTCTTTTCCGTACAATGGGCCGACCTCCCCAACCCCGCCGGCAAGGAGCTTAACTGCCAGGAGGTGGCCCGACGCTACTACCGCTTAATCCGCCGCGCCAACCTGTCGCTGATCCGGGTCGCAGAAAGCGAAACCGGTGTGGCCTTTGAACTCTGGCCGTTCAGGCACGCTCTGCTCAGGTTCGAAAAAGCGGCGCCGGAGCCCGAGGAGAAAAACGGCACGGTCGTCTTGAAAATCTGCGGAGGCTCGCTGGTTCAACCCGGATGCCAAAACCGGGGGGAACTGCTGTTCCGCGTTGAAGAGCGCGCCGAAGGCCAGCGGGTCACCCTGCAACTCTCCGGCTTTTTCCCGCGCCTGCTGGGAAGTCCGACCCCCACGCCCGTCCGCAAGCGACTTTATGGCCTGACCATGGGGACCTTCCACAAACTGCTCAGCATCTGTTTTCTGTTCGGCCTGAGCCGCAACGGTCGCCGGTCGCCGGTATTCCCGAAAGTGACCCGGATTGCCGTGCGAAGCGGCGAAGACATCTGACAATCAGTTGCTCTTTCCTTCACGGCGCAGCAGGTCCCCCGGCCGAGCGCTCTCCGGCAGGTCCATGACAATGCGTGCGTTGGGCTGACCGGCGCTGAAAACCTCCCCGGCCTCAGAACGGAGTTCCCCCGCGACAAACGCCTGCTGGCGCATCCCCGGGCCGAACAGCTCGAGGGTTTCCCCGGCAAAAAAGCGGTTGCGCCCTCCAACCAGACCCTTGCCATGACCGTCAACCGTGTGCACTACGCCGACAAACTCATGGGTCCGGCGGTAAATCGCATCTTCGGAATGCACCTGGGGGTCATCGCTGCCAAACAGAAAACCGCTGCCGTAGGGACGGTGGCTGACCTTATCGAGCTCCTCTTTCCACAGGGGGTCGAAACGATACCCTTGCGGGTCGGACAGGTAGCGGTCAAGGGCCGCCCGGTAAACCCGGGTCACCACCGCCA
>CALZIC010000047.1 GCA_945787285.1 uncultured Desulfuromonadales bacterium | reverse complement strand
GCCGGAAGAAAAGTGAAGGGGTGTGTTGTCATGGGCGTCCCTGCATAAAGGCCTGTCGCCTGTAACACCGGCTGATAACGGGGACAACTGTCACAAGACCGAGCCTCGGGCAAGCAACGAGGGCTCGGGAGCTCTGCGGACCGGGTCCGGTGTGGCTGTTGAGGTTCCGGTTTGCAGGTTTTATAACTATAGGTTATTTGGGGGTGATCTCAACAACGGCGCGCTGGTGATATTCCGGGAGGCTGGGGAAGTGTTTACTTGATCTGGTAGAAAAAGGAGCGCTTTTGCGTGCAGCGCTGATTTTCATGTATAATGAGAATAAAACCTGTTTCGGTAGCAGTTTCATGGTGCCTCAAGTCCGACTTCATGTTCCTCCTACAGGAGATGAACGGTTTTATTCCGGGGGCGCAATGACAAGGCCTGACCGGGAATTAAGCCTATGAACAGAGTCCAACGGCCTCTCAGCCGTGCAAAATCGGTCTTTCTTTTCGCTCAGCTTTACCTGCTGCTCACTATGGCTGCCTGGGGATTGGGAGGCTTCGGGTTTGCCCTGGCCGTCGCCCTGGCCATCATTCCTTTCTACCTGTTGTCTTTCCGGATCTCTCCAACCCTGATCTCCACCTTTTTCAAGGGGCGCGAACTCAAGCTCAAGCGGGTTCCCAAACTCAAAGGAACCCTGCTGGAACTCTCCGATCGGGCCGGGCTCGAAAATTCGCCCCGTCTCTACCTGGTGCCCGGCACCGCCATGAGCGCCTTTGCCGTGGGCAACCGCCGGGACTCGGCCATTGGGCTCTCCCATGGTCTGGTCCGGGGCCTCGACAGCCGGGAGCTGGCTGGGGTGCTGGCCCATGAAATCACCCACGTGAGCCATGGCGACACCCGGGCGATGCTCTTCTCGGCACTGCTTCGGCGCATGATCGGCATCCTGGCCTTGTTTGCCGGCCTGCTGGCCGGCATCAACCTGTTTCAGGTACTTGTCGGCAGCGAGTCCTTCGCCCCCGGGCCCCTGCTGGTGCTGGTGCTCGCGCCGACGCTCGGCAGCCTGATGATGTACACCGTTTCCCGCCGGGTCGAATTCAATGCCGATACCGTGGCCGCTGAACTCCTCGGCGATACCGAGCCGCTGGCCTGTGCCCTTGAGAAAATCGGCCAAACCTGCGGGGGGGGCTGGGAAATGATGTTCTCGGGCGACCATTTCGCCTGGAGCCCCCTGATGCGCACCCATCCGGGGACCGAGGAACGGGTGCAGAGGCTCAACAGGCAAACCCTTTCGGGGCCCTTCGTCTCCCTTCCCCTCTTCGACAATCGGCCTTCCTGCTAGCTCGGCCTTTCCCCTTTCTGGCTTCTTTCACCCTCCTGCCCGCTACGATCGATCACTCGCGTAAAGAAATGTAAAGCTGCGACCTTCGCCGTTTACAAAACTTTACCGCCAGCTTACAGCTCTTAACCCCCGCTTTACGTGCAATGTCCTATCCTTTCACCATGAACCACTTACCAGTCGGGAGGAGATGGCTATGAAAAGAATGCGAGTGCATAAAGCGGTAAAACTGANNNGGGTCTGGCCGTTCCGGTGACCTTCAGCCTGTCAGGATGCGCGGTCAATTCCCAGGCCCAGCGGGGCACGCTGATCGGCTCCGGCATCGGCGCCGGGCTCGGCGCGCTGGCCGGACAGGCGATCGGCGGCGACACCGAAGGGACCTTGCTCGGCGCCGGCATCGGCGCGGCCCTCGGCGGGGTGACAGGGAACCGGGTCGGAGCCTACATGGATTATCAGGAGGAGGAACTGCGCAACGCCATGGCGGTCTCCAATGCGGCGAGCATCCAGCGATCCCAGGACCTGCTCACCGCCACCTTCCGCTCGGAGATGCTTTTCGATTTCGATTCGGCGACCCTCAAGGCGGGAGCCTATACGGAGCTCGACCGGGTGGCCCAGGTGCTCAACAACTATCCCCAGACCCATATCCGCATCGAAGGACATACTGATGCGCGGGGAGACGAAGCCTACAACCAGAGCCTGTCTGAGCGTCGTGCCGCGGCGGTGAAGACGGCCCTGGTGCAGCGCAGCGTGTCTTCCCATCGAATCCTCGCCCTCGGATACGGCGAGTCGCAGCCGATCAGTACCGCGGATGTCATGAATCGCCGGGTGGTGGTCGTCATCACCCCGGCCGCCTGACCGAAAAATTACACTGTCAACTGCTGAAAAAGGAGAATTAAAGATGAAAAACCGAATTATCGTATCTGCTTTGGCCCTTGCCGTGGTCCTTGGCGGCGGAATCTTCGCCAGTGCCATGGCCGAACCGGACCTGGCCCGATTGGGAGGGAAGCACATGCGCTCTGGCGACTGCAACTTTGGCGGACCGGGAATCGACCGCGGCGACCGCCTGGAGCATAAACTGGAGATGATGGCGGCCTTTCTGGACCTGACCGATGAGCAAAAGGCGAAGGTCAAGGGAATAGTCGATGCCGAAATGGAAAAGAACAACGCGCTGCGCGAAGCGATGCGGGCTGACCGTCAGAAGTTGCGCGATATGCTGATCGAGCCGGAATTCGACGAAGCCAAAGTCAGGGAACTGGCGGCCCGGCAGGCGGATCAACGCATTGATCTGATGATTGCGCGGGCGAAAGTGAAAAACAGGGTCTTGGCCGAACTGAACGAGGAGCAGCAGGAAAAAGCGCGCACCATCATGGAGTTCATGGGGCAGCGCCGCCACATGCGCGGGATGAAGCACCATTAGATCGCTGTGAAAACCGGATACGCTCGCGTATCCGGTTTTTACCTTTGGCTGGCGGCCAACACCAAATTCCCGGGTTTCTGTGATGCGCCTTGACCTGATCTGGCTGCTGGATTAAAGTCAGGGGTCACAGATATTTTCGAATCCCGAGGAGTTTAGCCATATGAGTAAAATCGATCTGCCCGCAGAGCGTCGGGTAGGCCACCTGCGTCTTCTTCGCGAGGCGCGCAGCATTACCCCCAAAGAATTCAATTCCCTGACTTTTACCGAGCGCCTTGACATCGTCCGCCGCGCCCACGGCATGCAGAAATACAACCTGTTGATCGAAGCGTCCGATTCCGAGGCCCTGGTGCGCCGCATGGCAGCTCAGGAGGTCTACCTGCTGATCAAAGAGTTGGGGGTAGAAGACTCGGCCGACCTGGTTCCCATGGCCACGACCGGACAGTTCACCACATTCATTGACCTCGATTGCTGGGACGGAGACGCGATGAAGGGCGACAAGGCCCTGGAATGGATCGGCCTGCTCCTCGAGGGAGGAGAAGAGAGTGTTTTTGAGACCTTGTACCGTCTCGACTTCGAACTCCTTTCGCTGATGTTCAAGAAATTCATCACCGTCGTAGGTGGCCCCGAGGATATCGAGGAAGAAGACCTGCGGGCTCAGGCTATGTGCCGCGACGGCGGTTACAGCATCGAGTACCGTGATCCGGAGCAGGAGGGCAAGCTGGTTGGTGGCTTTCTCGATGTGATTTTCCGCAACGACGTCGATTTTTTCCGGCGGATCATGGACTCGGGGAGTCGGAAGCGATTCTCGAAGAGGACGTCTACCGGTTCCGGGCCGGTCGCATGGAGGAACTCGGTTTTCCCGATCCTTTCGAGGCGCTCATGGTCTACGGCTACCTCGATGCCGATCTGCTGGTGCTCGCTGAGCATCGCAAGAACGGCGCCTTTTCCGGCCACGGGGTGGAAGCCCCCGGCTTTTACCTGACCCGGGCCCTCCCTGGCGATATCCTCTCCGACGTTCTGTCGGCCGGCATCCACCAGGAAACGTCCTGGGAACTGACCTACCTGGTCAACAAGGTCATGATCGCATCGCGCATCGATATCGGCGATGTGCTCGCTGTTCAGGCTGAAACCGAGGAGGTTTACCGCTACCTCAACATCGGGCTTGAGTACCTGAGCGATGGGGACGTCGAGAAGGCGATCGGGCTCTTTGAGGAGATTTACCTCGAATCGCTGTTCCGGATCGGGTACAGCCTGACCGTTGATCTTCAGCGTCGCAGCAAGGTTCTGGTGAAATCGCCGATCGGCCCCTACCTGGACGGCCCGTTTCGCGCCCTCATCACGGCCCTGGGGCGGAAAAAGCCCCGCTTCTACGAAGGGATCAACGAGCAGAACCGTGGGGGCGAGCGCCCCTTTGCGACGGTGCACGACTTGCGCCTGGCCTCCGAATGGCTTGACCGTCTCGAGATTCAGCAGCGTCTGTTCTCCGAGCGGTTCGGTTTTACTCTGCCCCATCCGGAGCTGCTCGAACTCGACGGCTGCTATCCCGACAGTGCCGAGGATCTGGCTCTGTCCGACTTTTTCCTGACCGCGCTGGCCAACCGCATCGCCGGACGCGACTTTCTGCCCGAGCCGATTCCCCGCGATGAACTGACTCTGCTCCACGGCAAGGTTTGCACCGAGGGTAAGCTCTCTGCGGAACTGCGCCGGGAAACGGTGCAGTGGCTCGAATCTTTGGAAGCGGGAGCCGGTGCCTTCGGCGACTACTGCCTCGACTTGTGGGCGGAGGAGTTCTGCGGGCTCGAGATCGAAGAGCTCGACCCGCGTTATATCAGCGGGCTGCTGGTGCGCATGGGGTAAACGTATTGTCGAGTGCCAATCCGCCCGGCTTGGCACTCGACAATAGCTACAGGGGAGGAAGCGATGTCTGCCAGGGACGAAACGCTCGTGACGAATGACGTGTGGGCAAAGGCCACCTTTGCCGGTGGCTGCTTCTGGTGCATGGAGCCCCCCTTCGCCAAACTTGACGGGGTGGTCTCGGTGACCTGCGGTTACACCGGGGGCAAAACCGTCAACCCGAGCTACGAAGCGGTCTGCTGCGGCATTACCGGCCATGCCGAAGCGGTGGAGATCGTCTTTGACCCCGAGCGCATCAGCTACCGGGAACTGCTCGAGGTCTTCTGGCGCAATATCGACCCCACCGACCCGGAAGGCCAGTTCGTCGACGGCGGGTCCCAGTACCGCCCGGCCGTCTTCTACCATGACGAGGATCAGAGACGGCAGGCTGAGGAATCGAAGCGGCAGCTCGAAGCCTCGGGGCGCTTCGAAGGCCCTCTCTTTACCGAGGTCACCCCGGCCGGGCCCTTCTACCCCGCCGAGGAGTACCACCAGGATTATTACCGCAAAAGCCCCGAGCGTTACCGCATCTACCGCAACGGCTCGGGAAGGGATCGTTTTCTCGACAAGGTGTGGGGGAAGGGGCGGGAGAAGAAGTAACGGCAAAATCCAGAAGCGGTCTCTCGCCCGTTCGCTGCGCTCACTCAGGCCGCAAAGAAAGGCTTAAAACCGAATTCAGGGTTTTGGAATTTGTAGGGTGGGCTCAGCCCACCAGCTTTAAGCCAGAACATTGCCTTCTCAAGGACGGTGGGCACAGCCCACCCTACGTCACTGGGTTCTTAATTCTTACTCCTGGCTATTTTTTACAGAAGTATCTCTTTCACCCGCATTCCCTCGCCCGTTTCGGTCAGGTACAAAAAGAGCAGCACCGTCCGCCCAGGCGCCCCGCCTTCGTGGTCGAAGACGGCGGCGAAGTGCTGCAGTTTGACCCCCTGTCCCTTGATTTTCTCCTGCTCAGCCCGGACCCGTTCCTTGACCGTCAGCTGCTCCTCTTCGCATAATTCGGTATCAAAGAAGGCCGGCGCGTTGCCCGGCACCACCCTTTCGCTGTGGGCAAAGTCCCGCGCCAGCTTCTCCTTGAGCGGTTTTCGTTGTACCCTCTCGATGTCGTCGTCGATAAAGGCGCCCACCTGCTCGAAGATGCTCTTTTGCGACAGGGGGGTGCGGAAAAGCCCGGTTCTGCGCCAGTAGCTTTCGAGCTGTTCCATGCCGGCGGCCAGGGATCCGCCGATTTGAGACAGCCCCTTCAGAAAGCGAACAAAGCGCCCGCTGTTGAAGGTGAGGTCGAGCAGGCGGCTGATACCGCGCAGCCGTTCGAGCTCTGCAAAGGAGAGCTCCGGCGTCTGCAGCACGGTGTAGGGTGGATTGGGGGCATAGCGGATGCCGAGATCGCCGGCTTGCCGCCTCAGCGGGGCCCCGGGAAGGAGCTTGACCGGTTCGACCTGCAGGTGGTGGGGGGCCAGCGCCGCCACCCGGTCGATGGAGCCGAGAAATCGGGGGTAGTCTTCTCCCGGCAGACCGGCGATCAGGTCGAGATGGAGGTGGATGTTGCCCATGGCGCGCAGTCGGCGAACGTTTTTCTCCAGCTGTTCCAAAGATGCTTTGCGGTCGATAGCGGCCAGGGTTTCGGGGAGGGTCGACTGCACGCCGATTTCAAACTGGAACAGTCCGTCAGGCACTTCGCCCAGCAGCTCGAGGGTCGCCTCGTCGAGGAGGTGGGCGCCGATTTCGAAATGGAAGTGGCTGCCCCGGTTGTGCTTGAGTATAAAGGAGAAGATTTCCCGGCTGCGGGCTGCATCGTAGTTGAAGGTGCGGTCGACCAGCTTGATTTTCGGCACGCCCCTGTCCATGAGCAGGCGCAGGTCGGTTTTGATCCTTTCCATGGAGAAAGAACGGACCTGACTGTCGAGGGAGCTCATGCAGAAGGCGCAGTTGTAGGGGCAGCCGCGGCTTGTCTCGAAATAGACGAACCCGCGGGTCATCTCGACCAGGCCCCCATGGAAGGGGGAGGGGATCAGGTCGAGGTCCGCGAGGGGCGGGACCGGTGCCCCCTCATGCAGGCCGGCGCCGCATCGCAGCAGGGTGTTCGGGTTCTCACGGGGGAGCTCCCCACGCTGCCATGCCGACAGCAGCGTTTGAACCGGGATTTCCCCTTCTCCGCGCACCAGGGCGGTCAGGCCGGGATGCTTTGCGAACAGCTCCGGTCCTTCGAAGGAGACCTCGGGTCCGCCGACGATGATACGCAGGTCGGGGCGGACGGCCGAGAGGGCGTCGATCAGGTCGAAGGTTTCCCGGCGGTTCCACAGGTAGACCGAGAAGGCGATCACTTGCGGCTCTTCGGCGAGAAGCTCTGCCAGCACGTTCTCCTGCGGTTCGTGAACGGTGAACTCGCGGATCGGCAGGTCTCCGCAATCGTCCCGGCAGAAAGCGACCAGGCAGGGGAGGGCGAGGCTGGGGTGGATATATTTGCTGTGCAATGTCGTAAATACGGTTTTCATGGCGCAGAGAATAGCGGAGCATCGCGGCGATGAAAAGGATAAAGTGTCTGCCCGCCGATGGCGATTTTACTTGTCGTACCGAATGTGATATGCTGCCAACCCTTTAAAAAATAAGCAAAAGACGTTTTTCCGGAAGGGTGTCTCGAGCGTTTTAACACAATTGTCTTTTCCCTGTTATCCTTGGTCTGTCTTCCCCAGGCAGAGGCAGGCCGTACCCCCGGACTCACCGATCCAGGTTGATCGAATAGGAATATTTTGCCCTTATGTCATATCAAAAGACCTTCCTTGCCGTGGTGGCGGATGAATCCGGCGAGGTTTTTGAACACCCCGAGCTGCTGATGGCCGGCATGAACGGCCTGTTTCCCCGCGCCCCCAGGGCCGATGAGCTGATCCCGCTGCCGGAGGGGAGCCGACTCTTCACGATCCCCGGCACCCCGCCGACAGGCATCGATCCGAAAAACGGTCGGCTCAAGACCCTCGACATGCTCCCCCGCAGCTGGGGGGGAGGCAAAGTCCAGGCTGTCTCCGCTTTCATGACTCCCGGCTTTACCCGCACCCTGCTGCCGGCTGCCGATTACCGACGCAAAATGGTGCAGCTCCCTCTTTGGTCCTACACCGCCGTCGGCTGGTGCGTGGAAGAGGAGCGCTTTTACGCGGCGGCCGCCAGGGTGGACCGCAACATCCAGTGGCAGCCCGAGCACTACGACGACCGCAAGCTCGACCCGCTGGTGCGCACGGCGTTGGCCGCCAACCCCGGAAACCGGCTGCTCGAGCAGCTTTCGCGCTGCGCCGTCGATTACCACTGCTTTGCCGCAAAGAACCTTTTCTTCCGTCGCTGGGAAGCGCCACTGCCGTCTTCGCCGACCTGCAATTCCCGCTGCCTGGGGTGTATTTCCCTGCAAGAGGCTCCGGAGTGCTGCCCGTCGAGCCAGGAGCGCCTGACGTTCGTGCCGACGGTCGAGGAGCTCTGCGAAGTGGCGGTGCCCCATCTGCAGGAGGCAAAAAATGCCATCGTCTCCTTCGGGCAGGGCTGCGAGGGAGACCCGATCATGCAGGTCGATACGATCTGTGCGTCTGTGCAGGCCATGCGCAAGGCCACCAGCCGGGGAACCATCAATTTCAACTCCAACGCCTCCATACCTGCCGCCATCGATCGGCTGGCCGAAGCCGGAGTCGATTCGATCAGGGTCTCGCTCAACTCCGTCCAGGAAGACTTCTACAACGCCTACTATCGCCCGCGGGGGTACTGCTTTGACGATGTTGTCGAATCGATCGGCCGGGCGAAAAAAGCCGGCCTGTTCACCATGCTCAATTACCTGGTTTTTCCCGGGGTGACCGACCGCGAAGACGAGTTCGAGGCCCTGCTGCGCCTGGTCGATGAGACCGGGGTCGATCTGATTCAGCTGCGCAATTTGAGCATCGATCCGGTCATGTACGTCGATGCCCTGCAGGTCGAAGGCGAAGGGCTTGGGATGAAAACGATGATGGACCGGGTCAAGGGGGAAATCCCCCGATTGCAGTACGGCTATTTCAACCGGACCCGGGAAACTTTTTATCCGGAAGGGTATCAGACAGACTGGCCCTTGCCGGCCTGAAGCGCTTTTGCGCAGAGCCACTGCCGAGGTAAGTATGGGATTCTTCCGCCCTAAATCGTTCTTGAGCCTGGTCCTGATCGGGTTTGCGCTGGTGCTGCTGCCCCTGGTGGTGGCGCTGTTCAATGCCGAGCGCTCCATGGGGCATCTCGCCAGGCAGAGTGCCCAGGCTGTCTACCGTTCGGTCGGGACGACTCAGGGAAGCCGTATCCTGGTCGAGGATATTACCGCCCTGGAGCGGCGAGCCCGGCTTTACGAGGTTCTGGGCGAGGAACACCTGTGGGAGGAGATGAAGGCAAAGCACTCGCTGGTTCAGGAGACCCTGAAGCGCCTCCTTGCGCTGCCACTGGGGGCTGAACAGATCGACCGTCTCCGGAGGCTGAAGTCGACCGAGGCGGAGCTCTTTTCCCTGCTGGAAAACGAGGAGCGCGGCACCGCGGAGCGCGAAGCCGCCCTTGGCATGTTCGACACGTTGAACAACCTCTCCAATGATATTTACTCCGAAAGCAAAGAGCTGATTTTCCGCGAGGTCGATGCCATGCAGGTCTCGGCCGAAAAGGCCCAGAAGGCGCTGGTGTGGCAGGCGGTCGGGCTGGTGCCTTTTTCCATCCTTTTCGTAGCCCTCTTTACCCACCTGATATCCCGGCCGATCCAGGATTTCGTGAAGGGGATCAACCGGTTGGGCGGACCTGGTTCATATGGGGCAGCGTCTCGACTGGATGCGCACCCAGTTGGCCGATGTCGACCGGGCCAAGAGCAAGTTCGTGGCCCAGGTCTCCCATGAACTGAAGACCCCCCTGGCGTCGATCCGCGAGGGGGCCGACCTGATGGCCGAAGAGGTTGTCGGTCCGCTGAATGCCCCCCAGAAAGAGATTGCCGATATTCTCTGCAAAAGCGGCAAGGATCTGCAGAAGCTGATCGAAAACCTGCTTGGCTTCAGCAGGGTCCAGGCTGGGATGGCATCCTCCCTGCATGTGGAGTCGGTGATGCTCTGTCACCTGGTCGAAGAGGTGCTGGTCGACCACAAGCCGCTGATGATGAAAAAGGGGATCGGCCTCGATCTCCATCTCGAACCCCTGATTGTACAGGGAGATCGGGAAAAACTGCGGACCGTGATCGATAATCTCATCTCCAATGCGGCCAAATTTACCCCTGAAGAGGGGCGCATCGGAGTGGATATCCGAAAAGAAGGCGATACAATCTACCTTCAGGTCACCGACACCGGACCGGGGGTTGTACCGGAAGAGCGACAACGGGTTTTTGAGCCCTTTTACCAGGGAAGCGTCCTGGCCGAAGGGCACGTCAAGGGGACCGGTCTCGGGCTTTCCATTGCCCGCGAGTTCGCCCTGGAACACCGGGGCAGCCTGGACCTCGGTGAGGCTGAGACCGGGGGAACCCGGATCCGGCTTAATCTCCCATCCAAACTGCCAATGGATACATAATGATATACTGCAATGCCGTAAAATTGTTCGTTGTGGCCAGCGGACTGCTGCTGAGTCTCTCCGGGTGTTCAAGCCTCAAGTGCCTGCTCAATCCTCCGGACTGGAAGTCTGACAACGGAGCCTTTTTCGGGTCAAGTCCCGATGCCTCGGATGTGCTGGGCTACTATGCCACTCTTGAAGGACAAAGTGATGAGGCGCTTGACCTGGAATACAGGGCAGTGAAGAAGCGCTATGAGGCCGATAACGATGAACTGGATCGCTGGCGGATGATCGGGCTGAGAATACTCCCGGGAAGATGGTTTTCCAGTCCCGACCAGGCGCTGAAGCTTCTGCAGCCGCCGGGGGCCGCAGGGGAAGCCAGGTCTTCTGAAATAGAAGGGCTGCGAAAGCTTCTTGTCGGCCAGCAACGGCTGTTGCTGGACATGCAGCAGCAGGTTGTTGCTGAGCAGGAGCGGTCTGCAGCCCTTGAAGGCCAGCTGGAAGAATTGAAAGCCATCGAAAAAATACTCAGCGAGCGGGAGAGAACGCGTCTCCCGGGGAGCGAACTGAAAAAATGACCAAGATGAAAAGCCGGATTTTATTGGTGGATGACGATACCGACCTTCTGCGCCTGCTGTCGATGCGGCTGAGCGGGGCAGGATACGACGTGGCGATTGCCGAGAGTGGCGAAGAGGCGCTGGGGCAGATCGCCGTTTTCAGTCCCAACGTTGTGATTACCGATCTGCGCATGGAGGGGATGGACGGCATCGAACTGTTCGATGCCATTCGGGAGATCAACTCTTCGATTCCGGTCATTATCATGACCGCGCACGGTTCGATCCCCGAGGCGGTGGAGGCCACCAAGCGGGGCGTCTTCAGCTTTCTGACCAAGCCGATCGACGGCAAAGGACTGCTGCGCGATGTGGAACAGGCGCTGAGTCTCACCGGCAGCGGCTCCCTGGGAACCTCTGGCGCCAAGGACGACAGCTGGCGCAGGGAGATTATCACCCGCAGTCCGGCCATGGAGGATTTGCTCGGCCGTCTGAAACTGGCGGCCGAGAGTGATGCCAGCATCCTGATCCGCGGCGAAAGCGGCAGCGGCAAGGAGTTGCTGGCCCGGGCCGCCCACTGGGCGAGTTCGCGTGCCGACGGCCCTTTTGTGGCGATCAACTGCGGGTCGATTCCCGAAACCCTGCTCGAGTCGGAACTTTTCGGACACACCAAGGGGGCATTTTCCGGGGCGGTTCAGAGCCACGAGGGCCTTTTCAAATCGGCCGACGGCGGCACCCTGCTCCTGGACGAGATCGGCGACATGCCGGTGTCACTTCAGGTCAAACTCCTTCGGGTACTCCAGGAAAGACAGGTTCGGCCGGTGGGAGCGACCCGGGATATCCCGGTCGATGTACGGATCATTTCGGCCACCCACCGCGACCTGGAAGAGTCGATCGAGGCCGGCACCTTTCGCCAGGATCTCTATTACCGCCTGAATGTGGTGCTGCTCGAAGCCCCCAACCTGGGCAACCGAAGGGAGGACATCCCCCTGCTGGCCGACTATTTCCGCAAAACGCTGGCGGAGAAATCGAGCAAAAAGGTTTCCGGTTTTGCGCCTGAAGCGATGGAGGTGCTGCTGCAGGCGCCGTGGCCGGGAAACATCCGTCAGTTGCTTAATGTGGTGGAGCAGGCCGTGGCCCTTTCGACCACCCCGGTGATTTCAGCCGACCTGTTGCAGCGGGCTATCCGGGATACCCCTGATAAAATGCCGTCCTTCGCTGAAGCGCGGCGCAAGTTTGAACAGGATTACCTGGTCCGTCTGCTGCGCATGACCAACGGCAACGTCAGCCAGGCCGCACGCATTGCCCAGAGAAACCGCACCGACTTTTATAAGCTTCTCCAGCGCCATCATATCGTTCCGACCCTCTTCAAGTCCGAATAACCCCATGGTGTTCCGGGGGGTGTCGCCAATCGGCGACCCTCCCGGCTTCCTGCCCCCTCCAAAGCCGGCAATCACGGTTTTCCCCCAAAATACTTTGTCATAGTCCCACGAACTTCGTTTCGTTATCCCTCTTTCATGATCTCTCGACTGTCCGCTTTACGGCTCAGGCCTGAATGTTGTCTCCGATTGACAACAGTTGTTCCCCTCGCTTGAGAGCTTGTTGCCGTTCTGTCGCCCTGACTCCGCTTTAAGTGTCCGTAAATTCAGATATATTTCAAGGTGGACCGTATGTTGCTAAAAGGGGAAGTCTCCGCCGCTGAGAATGTTTCAATCGGCAGGGCAATCTGATATTGATCCAGAGAACTTGATTGAACGATAGGGCTTTGATAGAAAAGGAGATAGGGGATGGAGAAGGGAATTGTTCGCGCCCTGGTGGTTCTGGCCTGCGGGGTCGGCATGGCTCTTGTTGCATATGCCGGGCAGATCGGGTATAACACACCGGATACATTTGCATTTGAGTATGTGCCGGAGGGGACGACCGTGTATGTCTCGGAGCGGGATGGGGTTCGTTTCGATTATCGGCTGGTCTATGTCGACACCGACAACCTCAATCCCGATCATTCCCGGAAACCGGAACTCCTGTTGTTCCTGACCGACCCCCAGGGGAGTCGGATTACCGGTGCCGCCGTCACCTATCGCCTGGTCGGGCCGCGCAAGACCGAGGTTCAGGCCCGGGCCCTTCCGGTTCGAGGCGGCTATGGTGCCGGCATCTACCTCAACAGCTCCGGTCCGTACCGGATTGCGACCGAAGTTGTCACCGCCAAAGGAACCCTGAACGACAAGTTCGCTTACGAGGTTTTATAATCGACCGTCGTCTACGGGCGGATTATTTATGATATTGTTCTGAAATCCGTTATTTTTTGCCACCAGGGGAAGAAACTATCATGAAAAAAATTGCCTTTGTCCTGTGCGGAACGGTGCTGTTCGGTGCTCTTTTTCTGGCCGCGCCGGCCGGGGCCGAAACCTTGTACGTGTCCGATGAACTGATTATTACCTTGCGCGAAGGGAAGGGTACCCAGTATCGCATCATCAAGTCGCTGAAGACCGGAACTCCGGTAACGGTGCTTGAACCGGGGGATAAATATTACAAGGTTCGTATCAGAAGTGGCGAAGAAGGTTTTGTCCTTAAGCAGTACATGACCTCCGCAGTGCCCAAAAAAGAGGTGATCGCCTCTCTGAAAAAAAAACTTGCCCGCCTGGAAAAACAGCTTACAGAGACCGATAAGGGGCGCGGGTCGATGCAGGAGGAGCTGAACTCCGTCCGTCAGGATCAGCGGCAGACCCTTCAGCAGCTGCAGGAGAAGACCGCCGCACTTCAGGCTCTCGATAAAAAATACGAAGACCTCAAGGTCAGATCGCAAAACGTGCTGTCGCTATCCGAAGAGCGCGATCGCCTGCAGGGCGAAAATACCCAGATTTCCGCCGAACTGATCAGCCTTCGCGATGAAAACAAGTCCTTGATGCGCACCGCGATGATTCAATGGTTTCTTGCCGGCGGCGGGGTCTTCTTCCTCGGCTGGCTCATCGGGAAAGTCTCCAGCAAAAACAAGAAGCGAGGCGGTTTTTAACAGCGGATAATAAGGAGGGACGGCTAAACACCGTCCCTCTTTTTTTGTCTTCGCGACGCTTTTTTCATGGGGCCTGAGAGCCTTTACTGTTGTGGACATCTGTCCAAATTGAGGTATCCTCAATCGGGGAGGCGATGCGTATGGGGAGACATCTGGTGCTGGTCGGAGGGGGCCACGCGCATATGACCGCTCTCAAGCAGCTTGGTGAGTTTGTGCGCAGGGGACACCGGGTAACCCTGATCAGCCCCTCCGATTATCATTACTATTCCGGCATGGGTCCCGGCCTTCTGGCCGGGACCTATCGTCCTTCCGATGTACGCTTTCACATCCGCAGAATGGCCACCGATCGCGGCGCCTCTTTTATTTCTGGAGAGGTCGTCCGCATCGACCCGTCCCGGCGCCTCCTGCAGCTCTCCGAAGGGGGAGAGGTCACTTACGACGTCGCATCCTTCAACACCGGCAGCGGCGTGGCAACCGGGGGGATCGCTCCCCTGGAAAACGGGGTGGTCAAGGTCAAGCCGATCGTCAACCTCGAGGAGCTGCGCAGGCGCGTTCTCCGGGGGCTTGAAATGGGTCCGATGCGCCTGGTCGTGGCGGGCGGGGGGCCGGCCGGGGTGGAGCTGTGCGGCAACCTGTGGCGCCTGGTCCGCGATGCCAAAGGAGAGGCCGACCTGATCCTGGTGGCCGGCCGCAGGCTGCTGTCCGGTTTTCCGGACAAGGTGCGTGCGCTGGCCCTCCGGTCGCTGACCGACCGGGGGGTCCAGGTCCTCGAAGGGCGGCATCTGCAGTCATATTCCCAGGGCAGCCTCATCTTTGACCACGGCAGCGGGTTGCAGTGTGATCTGCTCCTTCTGGCCGTCGGGGTTGAGCCTTCGAACATCTTTGCCGAATCGGGTCTGCCGGTGGGCGATGACGGGGGACTGCTGGTCGATGACTTTCTCAGGTCGGTCGCCTGGCCGGAGTTGTTCGGCGGTGGTGATTGCATTTCCTTTCAGAGCCGGCCGCTGCCCAAGGTCGGTGTGTTTGCCGTGCGTCAGAACCCGGTGCTCTACCATAACCTGTTGGCCGCCCTCGAAGGGGGGACCATGCAGCGCTTTGTTCCGCAAAAGGACTATCTGCTGATTCTCAATTTGGGGGACGGGCGCGGGGTGCTGCATCGCAAAGGCCGGGTCTTGGGTGGCCCCATCCCCTTCAGGCTCAAGGATTGGATCGATCGGCGTTTTATGCACCGCTTTCAGGTTTCCGGCGAAGCCAGTGATCCTTCACTTTTAGAGCAAAGCTAAAGGAAACGGTATGGGGTTACTTGACTATTTTAAACCGGTAACTTCCTGGTCGGCTGAGGAGGTGCGGGAGTTTCTGGACCAGCACAGCCCTGACGATTACTCACTGGTCGATGTACGCCAGCCTAAGGAGTATCAGGGGGGACACCTGCCCGGGGCGGTACTGATACCGGTCGACAGCCTGCGCGATCGTGCCGGCGAGCTGGACAGAGATCGGATCAACATCACTTATTGCGCCTCGGGGGTGCGCAGTCGTGCCGCCGCCTCCGTGCTTGGCAACGCCGGGTTCGGCAAGGTCATCAATATGACAGGCGGTATACACGCCTGGCGGGGCTACCAGGCCGAAGGGGCGCCCGAAGCGGTGCGCAACTGGTTCTTGCGGGCCCGAACCCCTGAGGAGTATGTGGCACTTTCCTGGCTGCTTGAGGAGGGTACGCGAGGTTTTTACGAGGGTATCTCAGCCCGTTTGGGGCAGCACGTCTGTACCGAGGCTTTCAGGGAAATGGCTGCAGCCGAAGATGCCCACCTGGCGATGCTTCAGGCCCTTTATGAAGGCCTGGCCGGAACGTCGATACTACCGGACTTTCCGCAGGGGATGTTCGACCCGCCCCAGCCCGCTGGAATGATGGAGGGCGGAATGCTGTTGCACGAGGTGCTGGCCTGGGCTGAGCATCGCCCCTTGAAGGACGTTCTCGAGCTTGCTGTCGCCCTTGAGGTCAATGCCTACGATCGTTACCTGGTATTGCGCGGGGCGGTGGAGGATGAAGAGAGTCGACGGGTTTTTGAGGTGATTTCCGATGAAGAACGGCGGCACCTCGGGCGCCTGATTGCGCTTTTCGAACCGCTGCTTCAAGGGGCCGTCACGGAGAGTTAGTCCCTTCGGCAAGGGTGCGGACGTAGTTTTCGGCCTGGGGCAGAAAGTGACCGAAGTCCGTTTCGAGACCATCGTAGTGGCGGTGAAGTTCATCGATTCCCGAGGCCAGGGGGTTGGCGCGGGAAAGGCGTCCGGACATCCGTTTCAACACGACTCCGACGGTATCGACATGCTGGTACGATTCGAGCCAGTTATGGGCGATCATGCGGGGCGCAACGCGCTGCAGGCCCTCGGGGAGCAGGGCATGATGCTCATCCAGGGTCTGGTAGACGTGCCGGGCAAAGTGGTGGAGGGGAATGTCGCTGTAGCGGTCCCAGTTGCGGGCCAGAAAGTGGTCGTAAAAGATGTCGACCAGGATGCCGCGGTAGTGCCGGTAGCTTTCATCGATGCGGTTGCGGCTGCGGCGGATTACCGCGTTGGTCGCCGCGAAGGAATCGACTTTGCGGTGCAGCATGATCCCTTGCCGTAGCTTCTCGCCATAGCGCAGGTCATCAAGGCGCCCCTTGACAAAGTCCCCCATCAGGTTGCCGAGCAGCCCCTCGCGGGTGCGGTCTGACAGGTAAAGGTGAAAGAGGTAATTCAACGTCAGAACGTTTCCGGAGTTAATCCTCCAGGTAGTGCCTTTGCGCCTGTTCCCGAATTTTTCTGCTGATTTCCGGGTTGGACTCCTGCTGGGCAATGATCATTCGGTACAGCTTTTGGGCATCTTCCTTACGGCCGCCATGCAGCAGGCTGCCGACCAGTTCGCTGAAGAACCACCCATCCTCCTCTTCCCTGGTCACCAGAATCGAATAGGCCTGTGCCGCTTCGTTGAATTCTCCCCTCAAGGCATGAAGTTTTCCCAGGCCGAGCTGGCCGAACTTGTCGTATCCCTTGGCAAGGATTCTACGATAGGTCTGTTCGGCGGTGTCGAGCTTGCCGGTGTTGCGGTAGGCATCGGCCAGGCGAGTGAGCATGTTGACGGTCCCTTCGTCCTTTTCGAGGATCCGCTCCCAGAGTTCGATCGCTTTGGGGTAGTTTCGCCGCCAGCGATAATAGTTGCCCAGGCCGTACAGGGCATAAGGGTTGTGCCCTTCGACCTCAATGGCTTTTTCAAAGTATTCTTTGGCTTTGTCGTGGTCCCCGCCGTGCCAGTAGAGGTTGCCGACAATGGTCAGAATGTTGATCATGTTGGGGCATTTTTCAAGTACCTGCTGGTAGTATCGAATCGCCTGCCCGCTGTCGCCGGTTTTCTGGAAAAGGTCGGCCAGTCCCATCAGGGCGTAGCGGTCGTCCCGGTTTATGGTCAAAGCCTGGCGATAGAAGGTCTCGGCCGACCCGTAGCTGCCGATTGACTTATGACCGTCGGCCACGCGGGTCAGTACGAAAATGTCCCTGGGGCGAAATTCGAGGTAGCGTTCCCACAAGTCGACGGCCAGGTCCATGCGCCTCTGGCCGCGGTAGGTATCGCCGAGTCCCCGAAGGGCAAAGAGGTTTTTCGGCTCTTTCTCCAGAACGCTCTGATAGCATCGGGCCGCATCGGGATATCTTTTCAGCAGCCGCAGGGTATCGCCCAGACCGGTGAGGATGTAGGGGTTGTCCGGTTCCAGCTGAAGGGCTTCTTCGAAGACGTCTCTGGCCTCGCGATAACGCCTCGATTTGAAAAGGCGATGCCCCTGCTTGGACAGTTCAACGACCCTGGCATGGTCGTGTTGCATTGATGCCCCCCGCTGTGGTTCGGTACGTTCGTCCATGGCTCTTTCCAGTTCCACTCAGTATTACCTGAATCCGTGAGTTCTGACCGGGCAATAGCGCAAGTCATTAACCTGCCAAAGCGTTCAAAAAACCGCCGACGAACCTATGGGTGCGCCTCAGATTTTTTGAAACACTTATTCAGGCCAAGCACTTACACCCTTTTCCCACCCCGATCTTACGGAACCAGGTATTATTTATTGTCGTGATAAAATACGCCGGCATCGGCCAGACGTTCGGTCGGTGAGCAAATCATTCCGCCTGGTTCGGTAGAGGGTCAACCGACAGGATCTCGATAATCTCCCCCCACATACGGAAACTTGACACGTCTTTCCTGATACGGGCTTTAAGTGCAATTCTCAGGCCGTTTTTCTTCAGGTCCGCAGGAAGGTTCATGGGGTCGTACTTTTTACCGCTATCGGAGACGATGCCGTAGAAACCGCCTTCAATGGGGACGTGGACGATGGTGCCGGTTGTTTCGACCAGATTTCGCTCCGGATCGGCAGTGACTTCCGCCACTGAGCAGGCCGGAAGCAAGAGAAGCATCACGATGATAAGGAGTCTGTTCGTCATTCTCACCACCCTTCAGGTCATCAGTATCTTGCTTTTAAAGATGAGTATCTCGAAAGCCATAACCGCCTTGGAAGCGATCTTCTGTGTCTCGGAAAGTTTATCCAGGAGGGTTTGCTGCTCTCCGTCGGCATAAATAATTCCGACAGTTCGTCCCATCATGACCAGGGGAACGAGCAGTACGGTTTCCGGGATGGTGTCACCCAGCGCCCGGAGCAGCACCGAGTTGAAGGGAAAGCGCGGCACCGGGCCAAGGTAGTAGCTCTGGCTTTCTGCGGTAATTTTCAGGACGGACGGTTCCTCAAGGGGGACCTGCAGCTGTTCGAAGCTGGCGATCAAACGACGGTCTTTCAGGGCCCGCCAGCCGAGGGCCGTATGGTCCCTGATCAGGAACATGGCCACGTTGTCGAAGTGTTGGGCCATATAGTTGGTGATGGCGGCGGCGATGTCGTCCCTTCCGGCTGCGGAGGCCAGTTGCTCGTCGAGGTCATCCATGGACAATGTCGGCAGCGCTTCCGGTTCCGGAGCTTGCTCCGGGACCCGCGGTTCTTCGTCATGCAGAGAGGGGTGCAGGCAGGTGGTCTGCTCATTCTCTATCGCGCTGTACCAGGCATCGTCCGCCTCGCCAGCCGCGGTATCGGGGCCTGAGTCTTCGGCCGCCGGTGCGGTTTGGGCCTGCAGGTGCGGAGCGTGGATGTAGCGGAGCTTGCGCTCGATGCGGTAGTATTTCTCCATAGCCAGCACAATGCGGACCTCCGGAGCGACGACCGGGCGCACGACGTATCCGGTGCGAAAGGCGATCTCGTCGATGGCCTTGAGATCGGACGGGTCGATCATGGCCAGGGTGAGGCGCCGGGAGTCCTTGCGCAGGGGAATGACCTGGTATTTTTCGACCACCTCTCCCGAGATGAGCGATATGACGTCGGCCGGGATATCCATCAGTCGACTGGGAGGGTCAAGAAAGGGAACGCCTATTTTATTACTTAAAACCCGGGCAATGTCCTCTTCCTCCAAGAGCCCCATTTCGATCAGGTTGGTGCCTAATCGGCCGCCGAAGATTACCTGACACTTGAGGGCTTCTTCAAGTTGCTCCTTGCTGAGAAGCTTTTCCCGGACGAGAAGTTCTCCAATTTTGATAGACATGCGACTCCCAATGGAAGATTGGAAAAATTGGATAAGAGATGTCGATATAAAAGTGTACGATTTCTGTCGGGTAAAAGCAAGACCGCAATTTCCCTTAAGATCATAGGAGGTTGCGGCCTTTTAAGAGGGGGGCTATGGGGGGGGCTTTTTTATTGGGTGATGACCGAAGCGGGGCTCTCCTGGTTTTTTGCGTGCTGAACAGCGGCTGGTTTCTGTCCGGCGAGCCGGGCCATAAGGGGGGCGATGTTCGATTTGAATTCAGCCATCCGCTTGCTGGAAATGGGCCGGGTCGCCGGGGCCTTGACCTTGTAGGGGTTGACCGGGGTGCCGTTCTTGTACATGCGGAAACAGAGGTGGGGGCCGGTCGCCAGGCCTGTACTGCCGACGTAGCCGATGACCTGACCCTGGGAAATTTTTCTGCCCCTCTTCATCCCTTTGGCAAACTTGCTCATATGCAGGGAGAGGGTTTCGTAGTTGCTGTTGTGACGGATTTTTATGTGGTTTCCGTTGTACTTGGTATATCCGATGCGGATGATGGTTCCGTCGCCGACCGACTTGATGGGGGTGCCGGTCGGGGCCGCATAATCGATGGCAGGGTGAGCTTTCCAGGTCTTTGAGATGGGGTGGAAGCGTTTCATGGTGAAGCCGGAGGAGATTCGGGAGAAGGCGAGGGGAGCCTTCAAAAACGCCTTACGGACACTTTTCCCCTTTTCGTCATAGTAGGATGGGCGCTGGTCGCCGTCCTTAAAGAGAAAAGCCTTGTATTTATCTCCGCGATTGCTGAATTCGGCGGCAAGGATGCGTCCGTAGCCGGCAGATTCCCCATCGCGGTAGCGTTTTTCGACCAGGGCACTGAAAGAGTCCCCTTTGCGGATATCGAGAATGAAATCGACGTCCCAGGCAAAGATGTCGGACAGGGCAATGGCGAGTTCGGCATTTTCGCCGATTTCAGAAACCGTCTCAAAAAGACTTGAGGTGATGGTCCCCTGGACAAGGTCTGTTTCGACCGTGTATTCGATGGGAATCCGGTCGATCTGGAAACCCTCTTCCGATTGCTGAATAATCAGCTGGTCGTTACGGTCGATGTCATATTCGAACCGCTCGAAGGCGCCGTCTGTGACGCAGATTTTATACGGTTTTCCGGCGCAGATGTTGGAAAGGCGAAAGGTGTTCCGGCTCTGTTTGTTCAAATCGTGAATCTGCCGCGGCGTGAAATAGGAGCCGAGTAGACTGGTGATGGTGTCTCCCGGTCGGATGGCGCCCTCGATGATTTCACGACGGACCTCGGGCATCGGCGGGGGGGCCTGAATCTGCACCACCGGGTCTTCTGCGGTTGGGGCGGTGCGTGCTTCGGTAGTCGACAGGGTCGGGCGGTTTATAAGGAACATGCCGATGGCGAAAATCACCAGGATCAGAAGGAGATAGGGAGTTCGGGGTCTTCTTTTCCGGCGTTTTGCCAAGTATCGGGGGCGCGAATTGAAATCGTAATCCATTGGACCCTGCTATTGTGTATATAAATCGATCTGTTCACATTATTGTTATCCACGCCATGTTACCAGCTCGGTCCCGGTCTTGTCCATACCTCCTCGAAAAAGAAAGCATTTTCCCCTGTCGAACAATGCTTGGGGCAAGGGCCGGATTGCTGCCGGCACGCTTGGCTTGACCGGGGCTTCATGGTATGGTGCCCCGTCGTGCCACAAGCCCAAAAAGGAGTCCCCATGATCAATAAAAAACGTCTGGCCGAGGAGTTTATCCGGCAGGCCGCTATCGCCAGTCCCTCTTTTCGTGAAGGGGAGATTTCCCGCTACCTGATCGAGCGGCTTGAGGCGCTCGGCGCCGAGATTGTCATGGACGATACCGCCGGAGAAATCGGCGGTGAAAGCGGCAACCTGATTGCTTATTTTCCCGCCAGCGGCCGCGAGTGCGAGCCCTTTATGCTATCGGCCCACATGGACACGGTCGAACCGGTCGACGGGGTCGTTCCGGTATTCAAGGATGGCGTCTTCACCAGCCAGGGCGATACCGTCCTCGGCGCCGACGACAAAGCCGGGCTTTGCGAGATTATCGAAGCGATTTCCGTGTTGAAAGACCAGCAGATCCCCCATGGCCCCATCGAGGTGGTGATCACGGTCTGCGAAGAGATCGGGCTGCTCGGGGCCAAGCATCTCGACCTCTCCCGTATCCGCTCGCGCCGTGGCCTGGCCCTTGACACCAACGGAGTTGACCGGGTGATTGGCTCCCGAGTTGGGGCTCTCGGCCATCGAGGTGGCTGCGAAGGCGATCAGCAAAATGCGCCTCGGCCGTGTCGATGAAGAAACCTCCGCCAATATCGGTCTGATTCGCGGCGGCCAGGCGACCAACATCATCCCCAACCGGGTGATCCTTGAGGGGGAGGCGCGCAGCCACGACAGCGAAAAGCTTGTTCGGCAGACCGAGCATATGGTGACCTGCCTCGAGGAGGCGACCCGCGAGCTGGAAAAGGACATTGATGGAGAAACTGTTCGAGCCCAGGTCAAGGTCGAGGTGCTGGCTGATTATCCACTGATGGCCGTGCCCCGCGATTCGGCGCTCATCGCCCTGGTTGAAGAGGCCAGTGGCGCTTTGGGGCGAACCATTGCCGTCCAGGCAGCCGGGGGAGGTTCCGATGCCAATATCTTCAATGGCGGCGGGATCGAGACGCTGATTCTCGGTTGCGGTATGCAGCATGTTCATACCCTGAACGAATCGGTTAGCCTGGACGATATGGTTCGGGTGTCGGAGTTGTTGGTCGAGGTTCTGCGCCGAGCCTGAGGTTCTAGTGGCCTGTGCGGCTAATCCTGTCCTATAATTCAGGCCCTTTTGGCCGCTGTCTGCGTTGCGCCTCCTTGACTTAATGCAGGCTAGGCCTGCGTCGGCGCGCCTTGACAGCAACCAAAATGACTCAGAATTAACGGAAACGATTAACCAAACAGGCCACTAGTCATGCGATTTGCGATATCCCCCCATATCGAAAAGGTTCATTTTCCGCCTATCTCCGAAGTTAAATCGTGGGTTGAGGGGCGCAGCTTTGCCCAGGATAAGCCGCTGATCGATCTCTGCCAGGCGGTTCCCGACTATGCTCCGCCGCCTGAGCTGCTCGATCATCTAAAAGAGGTGGTGGAAGATCCCCTGACTTCACGCTATACGCCCGACGAGGGGCTTGCCGAGGTTCGCGAGGCGGTCGCTGCCTGGTACCGCCGTCGTTACGGGGCCGGGCCCGGTGAAAGGGAGATCTGCCTGACCATCGGCGCCAGCCAGGCTTTCTGGCTGGCGATGACCGTGCTCTGCCGCGAGGGGGACGAGGTGGTCGTGCAGACGCCTTATTATTTCGACCACGCCATGGGGCTCGAGATGATGGGGGTCCGCCCGGTCTATGCCCCTTTCGATGAAGCGAAAAAGGGGCTGCCTGACCTCGATGTTCTGGCCTCACTGATCACCCCCAAGACCCGTGCCCTGCTCCTGGTAACTCCGAGCAACCCGACCGGGGCGGTCATTGCGCCTGAAGCCGTACGCGCCCTTTTCGAACTGGCCCGTGAGCGCAACATCGCCCTGGTCCTTGATGAAACCTACAACGCCTTTATCGCCGGGGGCGTTGTACCCCACCACCTCTTCTCTGATCCAGCATGGGGCGAGCACTTCGTGCACATCGCCTCTTTCGGCAAAACCTTTTCCCTGACCGGATACCGGGCCGGCGCCCTGGTGGCCTCTCCGGGGTTCATCCACCATGCCATCAAGGCTCAGGACACCATGGCGGTCTGCCAGCCCCGCATCACCCAGCAGGCGGTCCGTTTCGGCTGCAGCCGGCTCGATAACTGGACCGTCGATAACTGCGACATGATGCAGCGTCGCCATGACCTCTTTCGAGGCCAGTTCATACGGACCGATAATCCCTTTGAGCTGGTGGCCAGCGGCGGCTTTTTCGCCTGGCGATAATCCCTTTGAGCTGGTGGCCAGCGGCGGCTTTTTCGCCTGGGTCAGACACCCCTTCGCGGAAAAAACCGGTCGCGAGGTGGCGCGAAGGCTGGCCGATGAGGCCAACCTTCTCTGCCTCCCCGGCGAGGTGTTCGGCCCCGGGCTTGAAGGCTACCTGCGCCTGGCCTTCGGCAATATCGGCGAGGACCAGATCGCCGATGCCGTGACGCGATTCTGCTCTTTGCCCCCGTGACGGCGGGTATCCCACGTCTCGGCTCAAACAGGTCACAAAGTCAATAATCAGGGATGGGGGAGCTGACTGTCTGTACCCACGGACCCCTGTGATTTTTATTTTTTTTCTATCTGATCTCAATCCTTAAGTCAGGAGATGTTGAATGCAGTGGAGTTTCTGCCCGGGCCTTTGCCGGGTGATTTTTTTGGCCCTTGTGGTGTTGATCAATGCCCGTGTCGTTAATGCGGCTGGTTTTGGCGTTTTTACCCACGGGGCCTCGGCCCTTGGCCAGGCCAATGCGGTGGTGGCCCACAGCGACGTCCCCGAGGCGATCTTTTTCAACCCGGCCCTGCTCAGCAGACTGACAGGCACTCAGGTGCAAATCGGTACCACCCTTATCGTTCCCGACCGTGAATTCAAAAGTGACCTCACCGGTGCCAGCGAAGAGACCGAGAATGTGGTCTTTTTCCCGAGCAACTTTTACCTGAGCCACGCGGTCAATGACAAGCTCAGCGCCGGTATCGGCGTGTTCAACCCCTTCGGGCTGGGCACCGAGTGGCCTGACGACTGGGAAGGGCGCTTTCTGGCTACCGAGTCGACCATTACCACCTACAACCTCAATCCGGTCCTTACCTACCAGCTCAACCAGGCTGTCTCGGTGGCGGCCGGGGTCGACTTTGTGATTCTTGATGCTACCCTGGAAAGCATTTTTTCACCGACGGGGAGGGCTCAGAAATTTTCGGGGGATGGTACCGGTCTCGGCTACAACCTCGGGGTGCTGGTCGACTTGACCGGGGATCTGTCCTTCGGTCTCTCCTATCGCAGCGAGGTCGATATCGATATCGAAGGAAAGTCCGAAAGCGATATTCCCATGACCATTCCCGAACCCCAGCGCAGCACCTTTGCCGGGCTGTTGAATTCCGATGCCAAGGCTGACCTCACCCTGCCGGCTCAGGCTTATGCCGGCCTCGCTTTCAAGGGGATCGACCGCCTGGTCATCGAGGCCGGGGTGCGCTGGGAGGAGTGGTCGTCCTTTGAGGAGTTGCGCCTGCGCCTCGACAATGGGATCGTCGCCACCCAACCAAAAGACTGGGACGATACCTGGAGCTACAACCTCGGCGGCAAATACCAGTTGAACGACACCGTGGCTCTGCTGGCCGGCTACCTCTACGGAGCCAATGCCGTTCCCGACGACACGGTCGAACCCGGTGTTCCCGACTCGGTCTCGCATATGTTCAGCCTTGGAACCGACCTGAGCTTCGGCCGGTCGACCGTTTCCCTCAGCTACGGCTACCAGCATCTTGAAAGGCGCGACAAGGACAACACCATTGTCGATTCGATCAGCAAGAATCCGGCGACCAGTGCCAACGGCAAATACCAAAGCGATCTTCACCTGGCCGGGGTGAGCTATGCCTACCGCTTCTGACTCGGTGTGACGAGAAAGGGCCCCTTTTGTCGCCACCGCAATTTCGCCTGAACCAAGAAAGGGCCAAAACCTTAAAAAGCCTGTTCCCACAACCGATGATCGTGGAAACAGGCTTTTTTTCAGTCTTCTGACGGGTCTAATTCGGGGGGAGGTGACTTGGCCTTGGACGGTTTTTTCTTTATTTTTGGCCGTTTCATCTGCGGCGCCTTCCACAGCCTCCCGCCGCTGAAGCAGTCCCAGCCCCAGCGCAGCCATTTGAGCAGGGCGAAGGAAACCCACAGTGCCCAGACCAGCATGGCAATGCGGTAGACCATGATCGGCAGCGAAATCATCCACCCGCTGGGCAGGGCTCCGTCGACCTGATCCTGGTACCAGTTGAGCGCGTAGCGGTTCGACCCGTTGCCGAGGATCATCATGTTGGGGTGCCCGAGCAGTCCCTGTTCGATGGCGAAAACCAGCAGCGCCAGGGTCGCCAGGGTCAGGCCGCCCAGCACGATCTGGAGGCCGTTGAACTGCCAGGGTTTGAGCGGCTCGGTGTCGAGGCGGCCGCGCCAGGCCAGGGCGAAGAACCAGCCGACGATGATCAGCAGCAGCGGGGGCGGCACCTGGCTGATCACCAGCCCCAGCAGTATCCAGTGAACCGTTTTCAGTGGCGTCTGCCGGGTTCGGCCGAGACCTATTGCCGCGGCAATGACGATCAGCAGCACGCCCCAGAAGAGGACCGCCGGGCCCATGCGGGGACCACCCACCAGTAGTATCCAGCGGTTGGCCGGGGGACGCAGTTCGATGCGGGCGTTGACGCTGGGCAAATCGCGCTCCGATTTTTTGGGGGGTGCGGAACAGCAGAACGACCTGCTGACTCCCCGGAACCAGCGGCAGGGTCACCTGGTTCCCCTCCTGGCGGATCGGCTGGGTGGTGCCGTTGATCTGTACGCTCTGCAGGGCGGCCCCTTGCGGCAGGGTGAGGCGGTGCTGACCGCCCCGGCTGCTGCGCAGGGTGAGGGAGAGGGTCGATTCGGTGGAGCGCTGGCCGGGGCGCACCGCCAGATGAGAGTCGTCGATGGTCAAGACCCGCCCCTCGACCGCCTCGGGGCGGCTGATGCCGAGGGTCACCTGTTCTCCGGGCCAGGGGCGCCATTCGGGCAGCCACTGGCCCTGACGGCTCTGGTGGTGGACCACCGCAATTCCACCGGTCTCGACGTGCCAGATGGGGCTGGCGTCAAGCCGCCAGGTTTCGCTCCAGGCATAAGAATCTGCAGCGGTCAGGGCCAGTTGCGGTTGTTTGTCGAGGACCGAAACCCAGCTGAGGCGATTCTGGTTCGGCCCGAGGTGAACCCGGGCTTGTCCGTCTTCAACCCGCGGCGTCTCGCTGGTGATCGATTCCCCCGGCAATAGCGGTACTTCAAGGATCGCGGCGGTGCCGGCAGGGGTCAGGCGGCGGACGGTGGTGACGATCTGCCAGTCGAGGCCGAGCTGGATGGTGCGCTCGATCTGAACGAAGGGGGGGAGGGCGGTCATCTCGAGTTTTTCCTCCACCTCCCCCTTCTCGCGGATGCGGGTGAACTGAAGCTGCCCCTCGCTCCGCCCGTTTTTAAGCAATCCCTCGACCTGCCAGGAATCCGTTTTGACCTCGACCCGGTGGGGAATCAGCGGGAAGGAAAGCTGGATGGTGCTGCGCCCCGCAAGCCGTCCCTGCATCCGAACCTGGTGGATCCCTGTCTCGACCGGGAGCCAGAGGTCCCCTTTGGAGGAGCGCAGCAGGCCGGTGGCCGGCTGGTCATCGACCGTTACCTGTTGAGCCATCCAGTGGCGGGCGTTGCCCGGAAGGGGGACGGCGCTCGGAGCCTGGGCGTGCACTTCCAGCACCGCCTGCAGGGTCGCATCATCGAGTCGCAGGCCGATCCGCGAAATCTCGACGCAGTGGGGTGCACATTCGGCCGGGGCGGTGAGGCGCTGTTCCAGATCCTTGAGCATCTTCTCGGGGGGAAAGCCTTCCCCGGCGGCCCAGGCGGTGGACTGGGACAGGGCCAGGCAAAAAAAGAGCAAGATGGCCAGAGGCGTGATGGTGAAGGACTCCTCCTGGGGACCATCGCTTTTGCGGTTCCGGGTGATGATCAGCAAAAAGGTCCCCAGGGCGATCAGCAGGGCGACCCTCGCCAGGTTCAGCAGCGAGGTCAGCCAGGGCGGGCAGAGGTAGAGCCTCAGG
>CALZIC010000046.1 GCA_945787285.1 uncultured Desulfuromonadales bacterium | reverse complement strand
TTTGATTTACCGGCCCTTAAACTCGGCCTTGCGCTTTTCGGCAAAAGCCCGCATCCCTTCCTTCTGGTCTTCGGTGGCAAAGAGCACCCCGAACAGCGAAGCCTCGTAGCGGAAGCCGTCCTCCTTGGTCATGTTGAGCCCGTTGACCAGGGCGTCCTTGGCATAGCCGACGCCGAGTTGGCCGGTCGCCGCGATGGCGGCGGCGGTTTCCATCGCCTTGGGCAGCAGCTCCTCGCCAGGGAAGACTTCGTTGACGATCCCCCACTGACAGGCTTTTTCGGCGCGTATCATCTTGCCGGAGAAGATCAGTTCCTTGGCACGGCCCGGGCCGATCAGGCGGGCCAGGTTCTGGGTGCCGCCGAAGCCGGGCATGATCCCGAGGGTGACTTCAGGAAACCCCAGCTTGGCCTTTTCGGAGGCGTAGATAAAGTCGCAGGCCAGGGCCAGCTCCAGGCCGCCGCCGAGGGCAAAACCGTTAACCGCGGCGATTACCGGGGTCTTCATCTTTTCGATGCCGAGCATGGTCTTCTGCCCGTTAAGGCCGAAAGCATGCCCTTCGAAGGAGTTCATTTCGACCATTTCCTTGATGTCGGCCCCGGCGACAAAGGCCTTTTCCCCGGCCCCTGTCAGCACCACCGCCTTCACCTCCGCATCTTTTTCCAGCCCGGCGAAAGCGCAGGCGAGCTCCCCAAGGACCTCGCTGTTCAGGGCATTGAGAGCCTGGGGACGGTTGATGGTCAGCCGGGCAACGGACCCTTCTTTTTCGATGAGCAGATTGTTGAATTCCATTTCATCTCCTATAGGTGATGCCTGAACAAGAAATTCACCTTCTGGCTTCTGGCTCCTGGATACTGCCCTTCAGTAGGTATAGAACCCCTTGCCCGATTTGCGCCCGAGGTAGCCGGCATTGACCATCTTGACCAGCAGGGGACAGGGACGGTACTTGGGATCCTTGAAACCGTCGTAGAGCACCTCGGCAATGGCCAGCACCGTATCGAGCCCGATAAAGTCGGCCAGGGTCAGGGGACCCATCGGCTGGTTGGTGCCGAGTTTCATACCCTGGTCGATATCCTCGGCCGAAGCGACCCCTTCGTAGAGGGCGAAGATCGCCTCGTTGATCATCGGGATCAGCACCCGGTTAACGATAAAGCCGGGGTAATCCTGGGAAACCGCCATCTCCTTGCCGAGCTTGCCGACCATCTCGGCGATCACCTCGAAGGTCTCGTCGCTGGTCGCATGGCCGCGGATCACCTCGACCAGCGACATCACCGGCACGGGATTCATGAAATGCATGCCGATGACCCTTTCGGGCCGAGAGGTGACCGAAGCGATGCGGGTGATGGGGATCGACGAAGTGTTCGAGGCAAGGTAGGCGCCGGGCTGAACCACTTGGTCGAGCTTCTTGAAGATCTCGAGTTTGAGCGCCTCTTTTTCAGTGACCGCCTCGATGGCGAGGTCGCAGTCTTCCAGAAATTCCATCGATGTAGTCGCCTTGATCCGACCGAGGATCGCCGGGATCTGCGCCGCATCGACCAGCCCCTTGTCGGCCTGGCGGGTCAGGTTCTTCTCGATGGTCGAGAGGGCCCTGTTCAGCTGCGCCTCGTCGATATCGTACAGCACCACCTCAAATCCGCTCTGGGCATGCACATGCGCGATACCATTCCCCATCTGCCCTGCGCCAAGCACTCCGACTTTCTTGATCATTCGTTTCCTCCCGAAAAAGATTTATTCACCACTGAGGCACAGAGCCACTGAGGAAAGGCACTAAAACGATCTTGTGTTTAGGCTACTCTGTGCCTCTGTGTCTCTGTGGTTAAGTTCTCATGCTCTTGCTAAACCCGCTCGAAAATGACCGCGACCGCCTCGCCCCCGCCGATGCAGAGGGTGGCCAGGCCGTAGCGGGCCTGGCGGCGGTGGAGTTCGCGAACCACCGTTGCGGCCAGCCGGGCACCGCTGGCGCCCAGGGGATGGCCGAGGGCGACCGCGCCGCCGTTGACGTTGACCTTTTCCAGGGGGAGATCGAGTTCCCTGATGGCAATCAGGGCAACGGCCGCAAAGGCCTCGTTGATTTCGAACAGGTCGATATCGGAGAGCTTCAAACCGGCCTTGGCGCAGGCTGCGGTAATTGCACCGACCGGTGCATCGGTAAAGAGGTCGGGCCGCAGACTATTGGTGGCATAGGCGACCAGCCGGGCCTTGGGGGTGAGGTTGTGTTTTTTCAGGGCATCTTCACCGGCCAGCAGGGTCAGGGCCGCGCCGTCGTTGATGGTCGAAGCGTTGCCGGCGGTAATCGAGCCGTCCTTGTTGAAGACCGGCCGCAACTGAACCAGCTTGTCGAAATTGACCGCAAAGGGCTCTTCGTCAGAAGCGACCGTCGTATCCCCTTTTCTGCCGGGAATGACCACCGGGGTCAGCTCGTCCTCGAGGGTCTTGGCGCTGATGGCCTGCTGGGCCAGCGTGTAGGAGCGGATCGCATATTCATCCTGGTCCTTGCGGCTGATGCCATGCCTTTCGACTGCCGCCTCGGCGATCACCCCCATGTGCCTGCCGCTGTAGGGATCCTGCAGGCCATCGTAAACCATCAGGTCGAGCAGATCGCCCTGACCAAGGCGATATCCGAAGCGGGCCTTTTTCAGAGCGTAAGGCGCCTGCGACATGCTCTCCATCCCCCCGGCGATTACCGTTTCGGCGTCGCCCAGGCAGATCGAACCGGCACCGAGCATCAGAGCCTTGAGCCCGCTGCCGCAGACCTTGTTGATGGTCATGGCCGGCACGCTGTCGGGGATACCGGCATAACGCATGGCCTGACGCGCCGGCGCCTGGCCGCAACCGCCCGAAAGCACCTGCCCGACAATCACCTCCTCGACCGAGGAAGCCTCAAGACCGCTTTTTTCCAGCAGAGCCTCCATGACCGGTGCCGCAAGCTTAGGCGCCTCCAGACCCGACAGTGCTCCCCCGAAAGAACCAAACGCCGTCCTCAATGCCTCTACGACATAAACGTCCTTCATGTCTTCCTCCATCATCGCCGTTTTCTTGGATAGTACATGGACGTTTACGTTTAAGTCAAGCAAAAATAAAACAAGTTTCTAAGTTCACCGTCCAAGAGAAAAATTCGAATCCAATGCCTGCAAAAACGACGAGCCAAGGTCGCATCTGCCCTATGTGGCCCCTTGCCGTAAAACCATTAGATCAGCACCAACTGTCCTTGATTACGGAACCACTGTTACATAGTTTTCCTTAATAATCTTAGCAGATTCCAGGAAATATCAAGCAATGCCCGTCTTCCGCCTTGACTCAGGGATCACCCCTCTCGACGATTAAAAACACGGGTAACGGGCAAAAAAAAAGGGAGACTGCACAATGCAGTCTCCCTTTTTTTTGTTTTGCCTATTTTATTTACACTTGCATCCCGCCACCGATCGCGATCGTTCGCGTGGTGAAGTAATCGTTTTCGATGATGTAGCGCACGGTGTGGGCAATCTCCGTCGGTTCAGCGAGACGCCGCAGGGGGATCTCCTCGATCAATTTGTCGAGCACCTTTTCCGGAATCGTCCGAACCATTGTGGTGTTGACAAAGCCGGGGGCGACGGCGCCGACCCGGACGCCATGTCGGGCCAGCTCTTTACCCCAGGTAGCGGTCAGCGCGGCGACCCCGGCCTTGGCGGCCGAATAATTGCTCTGGCCGATATTGCCGTCTCGGCTGATGCTGCTGATGTTGACGATCACCCCAGGACGACCCGCTTCAACCATTTTGGCGGCCGCTTCCCGGCCGCAGAGGAAGACCCCGGTCAGGTTGACGTCGATGACCTGCTGCCAGGCGTCCAACGTCATCTTTTTTGTTTTGCCGTCCTTGTGCTTGACCAGCAGCGCATCGCGGGTGATACCGGCATTGTTGACCAGTCCGTCGATCTGGCCGAAATCCGCCTGGATGGAATCGAACAGGGCGACCACCTCTGCTTCGATGGCGACGTTGGCGGTGTAGCTGCGGATCTCGACATTATACTCCTGTAGTGAGGTGACCGCCTGGTCCAATCCCTGCGGATTCATGTCGACCAGGGCCAGTTTGCCGCCGAAGGAGGCAAGATCTTTGGCCATCTCGAAACCGAGTGCGCCCGCCGCACCGGTAATCACAAATACTTTATCCTTGATAATCATGGAAGCCTCTTTCTGAAAGAATAATTTAATTATGCCGACATCTTAAACTCTCTGGTTGACCCATTCGGCAATTCTGGGGGCCAGGGTGGCTTGGGTCTTGCCGGAGACGAACATGCCGACATGCCCGACCGGATAAGAGAGTTCTTGCTTGTCCTTGGTACCGACGCACTCAAGCAGTTTCTTCGACGAGGCCGGCGGAACCAGGGTGTCGTAGTCGGCGTAGATGCAGAGCACCGGCATGCTGATCTGCTTCAGATCGACCAGCTGGCCGCCGATTTCGAATTCACCCTTGACCAGTTTGTTCTCTTTAAACAGGTCTTTGGCATTCTGGCGCAACACTTCTCCCGGTTGATCGGGGCTGTCGAAAATCCAGCTTTCCATGCGCAAAAAGTCGGCCAGCTTGTCGGCATCGGCCATGGTATCGACCAGGTTGATATACTTCTGTACACCCAGAGAAAACGGTGCCAGGTTCTGGTAAGCCTGGTTCATCAGGTCGCCCGGAACGATCCCGTAGGCATCGATCAGCAGGTCAACATCCATATGCTTGGCCCAGACAAACAGCAGACTGTCATTGGTTTCGAAGTCGATCGGTGCCACCATGGCGATCAGGTTCTTGACTTTCTCCGGATGAAGCGCCGCGTAGATGGCCGAGAAGGTTCCCCCCTGGCAGACGCCGAGCAGGTTGATGGCGTCAAGCTGGCGCTGCTCGCAGATGTGATCGATGCAATCATCCATGAAACCGTTGATTAAGTCGTCCATGGTCAGGTGGCGGTCCATGCGGTCGGCATAGCCCCAGTCGATCAGGTAAACATCCTGCCCCTGATCGAGCAGGTTGCGGATCATTGACCGGTTCGGCTGCAGGTCGAGCATGGTGTAGCGGTTGACCATAGCGTAAACGATCAGGGTTGGCACCGAACAAACATTTTTCGCGCGGGCCTGATAGCGATACAGTTTGCGCTTGCCGTCCTCATAAACCAGCTCTTTTTCCGTCTGGCCCAGTTTGATCTCATCGACTGAGGCCAGGTTTTCAACCCCATTTTTCAGGTTGTCGGCGAAGGTCTTGAATTCTTCCAGGGATTCCTGAAACTGCTGTGTATAATTCATTTTATTGTCCTCACTCATTCAGCCGGGATAGTTGCTGTCGCCTTGGCATTACTGGCGTTTTTTGGACTCCGGGTGCTGGTCTACTTTTTGCTCTTTGCGGCTGTCGCTTTTTTGGTTGTCGAGGCCGTCGCTTTTTTGGTTGTCGAGGCTGTCGCTTTTTTGGTTGTCGAGGCTGTCGCTTTTTCGGCCGATTTGCTCTGCTGCGCTACGGCGGACTTGGCCGTCTGCTCGGCATTTTCCGCCAGTGCCTGGACTTTGGCCAGAGCCGCCTCCAACTCCCGGAAGCGTTGCTCTCCTGCCGCTGCAGCGTCCTGGGCCACTCTAGCCTCAGCCGCCAGTTCTTGCTGCTTCTTACGGGATTGACGCAGATCGCGCTTGAGCTGAAGAATCTCCTTTGCGGCCAGGTCGACATCGCGTTTGAGGGCGATCGGGGTCTGGTCCAGGACCTGCTCAACCAGTTTGTTCATCTGCATTTTCAGGCGCAGCCCGGATGCGGTAAATTCCCCTTGAGTTTTGGCAAACTCCTCAGTGCTGAAGACATCGAGGAAGACCGCCTCATTCTCCTTTGTCCAGAGGCTGCAGAAGTCACTGAACTTGATCGGCGGTTCGTTGTTCAGGGAGCGCTCGACCAGCTTGGCCTGGAACCGGTTACCCGATTTCCGTGCTGTCTCTTCAATCAGCTTGCTCATAGTGGCGAAGGATTGAATATAGTCGAGGGATAGACTGATGGCCTTGGAGAAGTCCTGCGCTTTTTCGCGGTTGATGCCGACTTGCGGGGCGAGCAGATATTTATCCGTTTGCTCTTTCCAACTGGAGAAGGTTTCGAGCAGTTTGTCGAAGGCTTGACTTGTGCCGGCGTTTGCAAGCTGGTTGAAAAAACCCTGAAAATTTGTGAACAGCTGACTGTAAAGATCGCCCCCCGGCAAATTGGAGCCCTGCAGCAGGCCGAACATTTTCTGCAGTTCATCAGTCAGGTTGCTGCTGCTGAAGGTTGAAAAAAAGGGATTTTCCTGTTTGATGAAATTGTTCAGGAAACTGCTGGGGTCGGCCCAATTCTGTCCAGCGGCAAAAGGGTTCTGCATGCCGCCTGGAAACTGAAGGTTGCCCAGCCAGCTTTTGTAGAATTCCTGCAGCATGTTGAAATTGAATTGCTTCAACATCTCTTCCGGCAGTTTGCCGGCCAAAGCCTGCTGCATGTTCTGTTGCAGGTTTGAACCAAAGCTGGTGAACTGCGCCAACAGATCCTGCTGCACTTGCATCAGCTCTTCAAGATTGGTCGGTACCTGGTGCTTGGTTGCTCCCGAAACCCCCTGAGTCAGGTCTTCGCCCCAACTGGCGTACTGCTTGGCCAGCTTCTCCTGTTGCTCTTTCCATGTATTCAGCCAATCTGATTGTTGTTTAAAAAAATCTTGCATCGATTGTCCCCTTATAGCGTTACAAATCGCTCTTGCTGGTTGTTATCATGAATGACGAGGCGCACCATGAAGTGCGCCTCGTCCAACAAAATCCGCTCTCAAGCTTTCTAATAATAAAGCACTGCCGAGGATTAAACAAGTATTAAATAATATATGAATGCAAAATTGTTTTTACACAAGAAAAAACTTAAAACAATTTTCCGAGTTAATGCAATAGTTTTCCAGGGGAGCAGGCCTGCTTCAGGACAGGGGTCCGCTGCCACCCAAAGGCAGAGAGCAGTGGGTAGAGGGCGGGTGACCCAAGGGGGATGAGGCTTTTTAGGGGTCAAACGTCGGCTCTGTGTCGATCAATTTATAAAATGGGAGATGTGCCGAAAGTCGTTTGCCTTCTGTTGGCAAATCAATGTTTTGGCCCCTTTAACCGTTCCATCAAGTGGTTCTCGATCACCCGATAAGCCTCCAAGGCATCTATTTTCAGGGTGACCAGCATTTCTGCCAGCGTGTCTTCGTCGCCTTCACTCAATCGGTCCAGCAAATCCAACCGTTCCAAAAGGCTCAGTTGTGTCTCCTGTTGTTGGACTCGATAAAGCCTCATAATACGAATAACATCTTGATACGGGTCGGTTTGGGCGTCGGTTGGCGACTCCTCTCCAGTTTCTTCCTCCGTGAGGGATTGTTTTACGAAGTTGGCCTCGGTGCCTTCGAGAAAACCGACCATGGCATCACTCCAGGGGGCCATGGTTGAGCCAAGAAAGCCACTGGCGGTGATGAAGTTCTTCAACGACTTGGATCCGCTTAGGCCGAAATCCTCGTTTTTAATCTCCAGGATCTCCAGTAACCTTTCAACCTTCGCCTTTGGAACGCCGGCCCGCCCCGACTCGAACCGTGCAACCACCTGTATTGCACTGTTGCCTTCATAGCCCAGGGTTTCGCCCAGTTCCTTGCGACTCATTCCCTTTTCCAATCTGCGTTGCTCCAGGAGTTTGCCCACTTTCTTTCGGAAAAGTTCTTTCTGCTCTTTGGTGATCATATTTAAGTACCTGTTTTTATAAGAGGTGGAGGATATGAGGCGGTATGTCTGTTTGTGGCTTGTCAAACTGCCCAACCGAAACCCTATAATATAAATATGCGCACTAAAAGGCAACGCATAAACATTTCTGCAACATTCCCTCTTGACAACATGTTTAAGGTTTGTTTAAATTACGGCTATGCTCAAACGAGCAAGCAACAGAGACTTCTTAACAATACTTGGGAAAATGGAGAAAAATCATGAAAAATCAGAAAATTGCCCAGGAGATTTTGGACTTTAACAAAAACGCCGTCAAAATGAGCTTCGATGCACTTAGCTCTTTCTCCGACCAGACCGCCAAGGCAGCCGACCAGTTTTTGGGAGCTACACCGAATATTCCCGCAGATGGGAAAAAAGCCTTTGGTACTTTTATCAAGGAGAATCAAACGGCCCAGACCAACTTGAAGAACTGTGTAGAAGCTGGCCTGGAAATCGATTGGACCACCATGAAAGCCCCAGTGAAGGGTCTCGAGGCGATGGAAAGCTTTTACAACAGCGCCTTCAGCCAGGCCATTGCCATTCAGAAAGAAACCAAAGAATTGCTCAAAAAGACCACGGAGCAGCTTCCCAAAGAAGCCAAGCCGGTGGTTGAATTCTGGAACGATGCCTTCAACAGCAATTTCCAGATTTTCCAGAGCTTCGTGACCCAGAACTTCGAAGTAGCCAAAAAGGTCCTGGCGAACGTGTCCGCTGAAGCCCCGAAGGCGGCTAAAGCTGCAAGCAAATAAGCCACAGCAAAAAAGCCGTCCCCGGAGGCGGTCTTAGACCAATAAAAACCCTGCTTTTAAAGAGCAGGGTTTTTATTTGGTGGACCAACCGTCTGGTGGTCGATGCTACAATAGGCCGAACACAGCCGCCTGGTCTGCATTACCGGCCAGACCGCCTCGCCGAAACTCTATGTCGTCTTTGGCATCACCGCTGCCATCCAGCATCTGGCCGGGATAAAGATTGGGGAGTTTGTGCTGGCGATTAATACCGATAAGGATGCGCCTTCGGCGAAGTCGCCGATTTTCTGGCGGTGGCCGACCTGAAGCAGCTGGTTCCGATTCTGACCCAAAAATTTTCGGATTACCGATAAACGAGAACACTCTCTGAACGAGGAGAAAATCAAATGAACCAAGTTTTTGTTGTTGACGCATTGCGCACCCCCTTCGGAAGTTTTGGCAGCTGCCTGGCAGATGTCCCGGCCCCGACACTGGCAGCGACCGTGGTTCGTCAGCTGCTCGAGCGACACAGGCTCGACCCGGCGACCCTCGGCCAGTTCATCGCCGGGCAGGTGATCTCAACCGGCTGTGGCCAGGCACCGGCCCGTCAGGCGATGCGCGCGGCCGGCATTCCGGACACGGTTCCGGCCATGACCATCAACAAGGTCTGCGGCAGCGGCCTGAAAGCGATCATGCTGGCCGCCGATGCGATTCGTCTGGGTGACGACCAGCTGTCAATCGCCGGCGGCATGGAAAACATGTCGCGGTTCCCCTACGCCCTGCTGAACGCCCGATTCGGCATGCGCATGGGGGACAGCCCGGCGGTTGACCTGCTGCTCCACGACGCTCTGCTCGACCCGGACACCGGCCGTCACATGGGCGAAATCACAGAAGCGGCGATTGCCGAGCATGGGATCAGTCGCGAAGCCCAGGACGAATACGCCATCAGTTCCTATAAGCGCGCCCAGGCTGCGGCCAAGAGCGGTTTTCACGCCAAAGAGATCGTCCCGGTGGTGAAATCGACCCGTAAAGGGGACGTCACCATCGACAGCGATGAAGAACCCCTGCGGGTCGATTTCGACAAATTCAGCGGATTGCGACCTGCATTCAAAAAGGATGGCACCCTGACCGCCGGAAACGCCTCGACGATCAACGATGGGGCCGCCTTCGCGCTGCTCGCCAGTAGCACCGCGTGTGAAAAATACGGTCTAAAACCGAAAGCAAAACTGGTCGCCTATGCGACCAACAGCCTGCATCCGGATCAGTTCCCGGTCGCCCCGGTCGGCGCCATCGAGCGGGCCTGCGCCAAAGCCGGCCTGTCGCTTGAGCAGATCGACCTGTTCGAGGTCAATTCAGCCTTTTCTGCCGTCGCACTGATGACGATCAACCGGCTGAAGATCGATCGCGATAAAGTCAACATCAACGGCGGAGCAATCTCTATCGGCCACCCAATCGGCGCCAGCGGCGGTCGCCTGGTCGCCACGCTGCTCAACGGCCTGGAAGAGACCGGCGGGCGTTACGGGCTGGCGACTCTGTGCATCGGTGGCGGCGAAGCGGTCGCGGCGATTTTTGAAAGGATCTGACATTCACCACAGAGACACGGTGACACAGAGGAAAAACAGAACAAGTACCCTCCCCCTTGGCGGGGGAGGGCCAGTGTGGGAGCGAAAGGTCAACAGCCCCTCCCTTCAGGAGAGTGGAAAAAATCCTCAGGGCATCGGTGATTCAGATTTTTACAGCGGCTTGCCGCCTGCCTTTAAAAGGGATACCGGCCGATTTTGGGACGGGAATCGGTGGAGAGGGGTGGTCGCAAGCGCCGCAGGCGCAATCCCCTGAAAAGCCATTTCCTATCAGCATCAGCCAGCTATCAGCTTTGCTGATAAGGCAAACCTGTCACCTTACAATTATTTTCTTGCGGTGAAAAATATCTGCGCCACCTATTGCTGCAAAGCAGCAATTGATTCATTATTGGGCTTGGCAAAGTCCCGGTAAAGAATTCTCATCACGAGGAGCTACTATGATACGAGCTATCTTTAACCGCAAAGGCGGTGTAGGCAAGTCCACTATTTGTTGCAACCTGGCTGCCGTTGCCGCCTCTCAGGGCAAGAAGGCGCTGGTGGTTGACCTTGACCCACAATCCAATAGCTCCAGTTATCTGGGCCATGACGGTGAAGATGAAGTGGTGGGCACCGCCGAGTTTTTCGACTCCACTATTAGTTACAGCTTCAGTGATTTCCAACCCGATGACTATGTTCGCAAAACCGCATTTGAAAATTTATTTGTCATTACTGCCAGCCATGCTCTGACTGACCTCGAATCGAAACTGGCCTCGCGGCATAAAATCTATAAATTGAAAGAGTTTTTACAGAAACTCACCGATATTTATGATGAAATTTATATCGATACCCCGCCGATAATGAATTTCTATTCCCTGTCCGCCCTGATAGCCTGCCAACGCTGCTTGATCCCTTTTGACTGTGATGTGTTTTCCCGAGATGCTCTGTATGAACTGCTCAAGAACCTCCAGGAAGTGAAAGAAGACCACAACCGCGAGTTAGAAATAGAGGGCATTGTCATCAATCAGTTTTCAGCCCAGGCCCGCTTGCCGGGTGAAGCGGTGGATGAACTGATCAAAGAGCACCTGCCCATTTTGCAACCTTACATATCCAGTTCGATAAAAATCAGGGAGTCACACCGTGCCGCCAAGCCCATGGTGTTTCTTTTGCCAGGGCATAAAATCAGCCTGCAATTTACCAATCTTTATAATAACTTAAATGCGCCTGCATCGGAAGTTTCAGCTGAAAACCAGCAAGCGGTACCGGCTTACCGTTAAACCTGCAAAATCACTAATGATTAACCAGTTGCACAAGTTTGCCTGCCTGTCGCTTCAGTTTGAGGAGGGTCGGGTAGAGTAGAGAGCAGGTCGCAGCAGCTTTAGGTTTGGCTTATTTGTTGCCGCCCCTTTCGTCTGACGGTGCCTAAAGAGCCTTACCCTGGCGGACGGGATGGGGTTGGCCGGTTAGGCCACGACTTAAGAATTCCAAAGATTAAAAATGCAATTGATTGGCTTTGAGTTCGCCTAATCCACCGAAAAGAAACGGTTCTCCTGGCGGCAAAATGGGTCTTGGATTCATACTTGATGCCTTTTTTAATCGCATATTTTTCCGCGATCGGGGCCCAAGGGTACCGAAAAACTCACCGTCGTCCCCTTGCCAACTTCGCTCTCCACCCAGATTTTCCCGCCATGGGCCTCAACAATGTGCTTGACGACACTCATGCCCAGGCCGATACCCTCCAAAGCCGTGTCAGAGGCATCGGCCCGGTAGAATTTGTCGAAGACCTTGGCTACCTGAGCCGGGGTCATTCCGCTCCCCTGATCGGCAACGGAAATCCGGTAACCCTCCTGGGTAAGGTCACCCCGGATTCGGATCAGACTGCCAGCGGGTGAAAATTTGACGGCATTGCTGATAAGGTTTTCCAACACCTGGCCCATCTTTCCTTTATCCGTGTTCAAGCAGGTGTTTTCCTTGGCCAGGTTTACCTCAAGCCGGTGCTTGGAGGCCTGGGACTTCAAAAAGGGTTCCGCCTGGCGGAGAATTTCCTGCGCCGTACCCGGCAACAGGTTCAATGAAAGGCCCTTTCCGGCCTCAATGCGGGCGATATCCAGGATGTCGGTCAAAATATCCGCCAAGGCCACGGATCTTTCATGAATATTAGTAAGAAACTCTCTCTGCTTCTCCGGAGAGAGTTTGTCCTGAGTCAGCAACACTTCCGAAAACCCTCGGATCGAGGTCAGCGGCGTTCTGAATTCATGGGCCGCCGTCTTGATGAACTCGGTCTTCATCCGGTCGGCGCCTCCTCGGCCTTTTTGCGTTCGGTAATATCGGTGATGAAGCCTTCCAAGGCGAGCAATTCCCCATCCTCCGCAAGGACGCCCTGCCCTTGCTCCAAGACCCACCGCACTTCTCCGCTGGAGGTGCGAATGCGATATTCGACCTGAAACGGCCCTTTTTCTTGTAAGGCGACCTCGATCTGTTGCCGAACATCTTCCCGATCCTCCGGGTGAATGATGTTCGCGTAGGCAATTTTCCTGTTCCCGATCAGGTCTTCAGGCGGATGCCCGGTCAAGGCGCGACAGCCGCCGCTGACAAACTCCATCGTCCAGTCCTGGTCATTGCGGCAGCGGTAGGCCATTCCGAGCAGGTTGGCCATCAGGGTGGAGAGTCTTCTTTCGCTCTCCCGCAGCGCCTCCTCGGCCCGCTTTCGCCCGGCGATGTCGACAGCCACACCGAGAACAGCGGGTATCAGGTATTCGCCCCAACTGGCGTACTGCTTGGTCAGCTTCTGCTGTTGCTCTTGCCAGGACTTCAGCCACTCTGCCTGCTGTTTAAATAAAGCTTGCATAGTTGTCCCCTATATAGCGTTTCAATTCTCTCTTGCTAGAAGGCTGTCGGACTTCACATAAGCCGACTGCAAAATCGACTGATCGGCCCATACCTCCGACGATTTTCGACGAATAGCCCTGCTATTCGTTCTCAAATCCTCGAAAATCTGGTCTCGACCATCCGATTTTTCGTTTCGGCCCGTCAAGTCCGACAGTCTCCTAGTTGTTATTGTTAACGGCGAGGCGCCCCAGAAGCGCGCCTCGCCCAAAAATTTTCACTCTCAGGCTTTTCAAAATACAAAAGCCCGCCAAAGCTTAAACAAAATTTAAACAAAATATAGACGTAAAGGTATTTTTAAACAAGAAAAAAAAGAAAATATTTATCCGAGTCAATGCAAGGGTTCTCCAGGGAAGGCTGGCCTAGGTCTTCAGAGCGGGGTTAGCTGTCACCCAAAAGGAGAGAGCGGGGCGGGTAGCCCAAGGGGGGATGAGGCTTTTGGGAGCAAAAGTAAGCTATATGTAGATAATTTGTGGAAAGGGTGATATGCCGAAAATCGTTTACCTTCTGCTGTTATATCATTGTATTGGCCCCTTTAACCGTTCCATCAAGTGGTTCTCGATCACCCAATGAGCCTCCAGTGAATCTATTTTCAGGGTGACCAGCATCTCTGCCAGTTTGTCTTCGTCGCCTTCACTCAATCGGTCAAGCGAATCCAACCGTTCCAAAAGGCTCAGTTGTGTCTCCTGTTGTTGGACTCGATAAAGCCGCATAATACGAATTACATCTGGATATGGGTCGGTTTGGGCGTCGGTTGGCGATTCTTCTCCATCCTCTTCCTCTGAGAGGGTCTGCTTTACGAAATTGTTCCGTGCCTTCCAGAAAGCCGACCATGGCATCACTCCAAGGGGCCATGGTCGAGCCAAGAAAACCACTGGCAGTGATAAAATTCTTCAACGACTTTGATCCGCTTAGGCCGAAATCCTCGTTTTTAAGCTCTAAAATTTTCAGTAATTTCTCTATCTTTGTTTTTGGGACCCCGGCCCGTCCAGACTCGAACCCTGCCACCACCTGTATCGCACTGTTGCCTTCATAGCCCAAGCGTTCACCAAGCTCTCCGCGGTTCAACCCTTTTTCCAAGCGACGTTGCTCCAGGAGTTTGCCTATTTTTTTTCGGAAAAGTTCTTTCTGTTCTTTGGTAATCATACTCAAATGCTTGTATTTATTGAAAATAGGACATAAGGCGGATTGACTGTTTGTGCCTGTATCGGGCCGCCCGAGTGAGAATTCATTATATATATGTAGACAGAAAGGCAACATGTAAACAAATTGAAAACATTTACCTTGACAAGTCATTTAAAGTTTGTTTAAGTATGCCCACATGCTACAGCGAGCAGTGGCCAACAAATTTTGAACAATATTTAAAAAAGGAGAAACATCATGCAAAACGAAAAGATTGCCCAGGACATTTTGGACTTCAACAAAAACGCCGTTAAAACCAGCTTTGAAGCGCTCAGCTCTTTTTCCGATCAAACCGCCAAGGCGGCCGATCAGCTGATGGGGGCCGTACCTAATGTTCCCGAAGAAGGGAAAAAGGCAGTTGGTACTTTTTTCAAGGAGAATCAAAAGGGCCTGACCAACCTGCAGAAAAGTGTGGAAGCTGGCCTGGAGATCGATTTGACCTCCAAGGACGCTCCGGTGAAAGGTATCGAGGTCATGGAAAGCTTTTACAACAGCGCTTTCAGCCAGGCCAGTGCAATTCAAAAAGACTCTGTAGAATTGTTCACCAAGACCTCCGAGCAGCTTCCTAAAGAAGTCAAGCCGGTGGTTGAATTCTGGAACCAAGCCTTCAACAGCAATGTTGAGATTTTTCAGGGTCTGGTGACCAAGAACTTTGAGTTTGCTAAAAAGGTTCTGGCGGACGTAGCTGTTGAAGCCCCGAAGGCAACCAAGGCTGCAGCCAAATAAACTAGCTTAAAAATTCCGTCCCCGGGGGCGGTCTCAGTCCAAATAAAAAACCCTGCTTTGTGAAAAGCAGGGTTTTTTATTTGCTTGCAAAACTTTCAAAAAGGGGATGTTCCAAACAGGTGAATCCCCCCCTTTCGATTAATTTACAACATGTAAAGCCCGCCATTCAGGTTGAGGCATTGCCCCGTCATATACTCACTTTCGCAGATGAAGACAACGCCCTTGGCAATCTCTTCGGGCTCACCGAGTTTCTTCATGGGAACCTGGGCAATAATGGCCTCCCGAACATTCTCGGGCATCTCGCCAACCATCTCCGTGGCTATAAACCCCGGGCATATGGCATTGACGGTTACCCCCGCGCGCGCCGTTTCCAGAGCCAGAGACTTAGTGAAGCCGATCAGGCCGGCCTTGGCCGCTGCATAGTTCGATTGGCCGAACCCGCCTGCTTGACCGATAACCGAACTGATATTGATAATTCGGCCGCATTTTTGCTCAAGCATGGACGGAAGGGCAATTTTGCAGGTGTTAAAGGCCGAAGACAGGTTGGTATCGATGACTTTATGCCATTCGTCAAAAGACATTTTCTTGAACGTCCTGTCTCGGGTAATTCCGGCATTGTTAACCAGAATATCAATCTTGCCGAATTTCTCGAGAACCTTCTCGATGAATACTTTAGTCGCTTCCGCGTCAGAGATATCGGCTTGCAGCGCAATGGCCGAACTTCCCATTGCCTTGATTTCTTCAACAACCGCTTCAGCTTGTTCGTGGCTGTGGTTGTAATTGATAACCACCGTCGCACCTTCTCTTCCAAGCCCTTTGGCAATGGAAGCGCCAATTCCTCTTGAACCACCAGTAACGACGGCAATATTTCCTGCTAATTTAGCCATTTCAGCTTCCTCCTCCTGTTTTTTGGTCATTTGTTATTTGGAAATAAATGAGTTTAATTTTTTTTCGCATCCCATGCAACGATGAAGCAGAATCCTGGCAAAATTATCGTCAGACGTTATCAAGAAATACATTATCCCCTTTCGCCTTCCAGAGTCTCAGACCGCCTCCTTGATGACAAACAGAAGATCCCCTTTGTTGACCGCCTGCCCGGGGGTGGGGATGACGCGAACCACTTCATACTCCTTTTCAGGATCGTAGAAATTGCCTCCCGGGTTGCTGTTTTTCAGCGAGAGGGGGGAGAAGAGTTTCATGGCCTCCAGCAGGCCAATGGTGTCTCCGATACTTACCTTCGCACCGACAGGGGCGAAAGGCGGCTCGCTGGGGGATGAGGCATCATAGAAGACCCCGGTGGATGGCGAGATGACTTTGAGTTCGGTACTGCCTTCGATCTCCACGGCAGACCGGTCGAGGACCGCCTGGCCGGCACCGGAGGCCGCATCGCCCTCCGCAATCATCTCCTGGACGTCGATCCGTTCAAGCAATCCGTTGAGGTATTGGGTGTTATAGTCCCCCTTGCGGAAAATCTCATCCTTCAAGACCCGTTTGAGCAGGGGGATATTGGTATGAACGCCTTTGATCTCGGTGTTCTCCAGGGCGGCAAGCAGTTTGTCAATTGTATCCTCGCGGTTTTCACCGGTGACGATAATCTGCGCGATCAGCGAGTCGTAGTAGGGGGTGATCGGTTTACCGGCCTCGACCATCTTGATGACCGTAATATGGTCGCCACTGGGGATACTGAAGGCAGTGACATCGCCGGGGGTCGGAATAAATTTGATTTCCGAGCCTTCAACAGCGGTGCGCTCGGCGGTGATGCGCGCTTCAATGGCATAGCCCTGGGGTTTGCTGACCAGTTCCGCGATCGATTCGCCACCGGCAATCTTGAACTGGTTGGCGACGATATCCACCCTGGAGACCTTCTCGGTGACGGGATGCTCGACCTGCAGCCGGGTGTTCATCTCCATGAAATAGATGGCGGTATTATCCAGGTCGAAGATAAATTCGACGGTTCCCGCCCCGATATAATCACACTGGTTGGAGATATGTTCGGCAAAGTTGTAAACATCCTGCTCGAGGTTTTCAGGCAACATGGTCGAGCCTGATTCTTCGAAGATTTTCTGATTGTTGCGCTGCACCGAGCAGTCGCGCAGTCCAAGAATTTTGCAGTTGCCATGGGTGTCGCGCAATTTTGCAGTTGCCATGGGTGTCGCGCAGGACCTGCACTTCGATATGGCGCAGATTGGTGACGTATTTTTCCAGGTAGATATCCCCCGAACCGAACGCAGCCCTGGCCTCCGAGGAGAGAGTGAAGAAGATTTCGCGGAAATCTTCTGGTTTTTCCACCACCTGGATCCCCTTGCCGCCGCCGCCGTGGACGGCTTTGAGCAACACGGGGTAGCCGATGGTCTCGGCGACCTCCATACCGGTTTCGACGCTGCCGATAATGCCGTGACTTCCCGGCACGACGGGCACACCCGCCTCGTTGGCAGTGTCGATGGCGTTGGTCTTGTTGCCCATCAGTTCCATGCTGGAGGACCAGGGGCCGATGAAGTTGATCCCGCGGTTGCGGCAGAGACGGGCGAAATCGGCATTTTCCGACAGGAAACCGATGCCGGGATGGAGCGAATCGACCTTCTCCTGTTCGGCAATCCGCAACACCGATTTGGCGTTGAGATAGGATTCGTCCGGGGTATTGCCGCCGATGCAGATCAGGGTATCCTTCTCGGTCAGCTGGCCGGCAACTGCGGAATCCATATCGGGATCGGATTGCACCAGCACCACCTCAATCCCTTCCTGCTGAGCGATTTTAATCAGTTTTGCCGCTGTGCAGCCGCGGGCGTGAATCAGGCAGCGCTTGACCGGCTTCAGCAGGGAGCGTTCATCCACCAGGGTCTCGGCCTCGATTGCCGCAGCGTCGGCATCGGGCAGATAGAGACCTTTAAACACGCGGCGGCAGACATCCATTACGCTTTCCGCAGGCGCCGGGATGGCGGGATCGATGGCGCGAAGCTGCCCGTCGAGGTTCTCATTGAAGGGGTGCTTGACCAGCCCCTGCATCGCGCCCGGAGTGGCGACCAGGTAGTTGGACAGGGTCGCCGTTGAAGGCAGGTAGGACGGGACCACGATCTGACCGGCGAAGGGCATGTTGCAACCGGAAAAATAGTAGGTCTGGACCAGCGGGTGGGTGACGAACGAGGCCTGGGCGCCTCCGGTGCAATCGCCGAAACCGAAGCAGATAATCGGCAGCTCGTTGTCACGCACAAAGCGGGTGATCCGGTCGTTGACAATCGCCATGGAAAACAGCGATCCCGCTCCTTCCTTGGTTTGCATGCCACCCGAGGAGACAAAGGCGACCACAGGCAGCTTGCGGCGGGCGCACTGGAGCAGGAGATTGCAGAACTTCTCTGCCGAGGCCATATCAAAGGCGCCGGCTTGGAAATCGAGATTGGACACCAGTACACCCACCCGGGTGGCGGGACGGTTTCCCTCTTTTTTGAGTTTGGCCAGACCGGTGATGACCCCACATGGTTTCACCCCGTTATCGAGGGCCTTCTCGATGGAGAGGCGGAAGCCGGGAAAGTTCGCCGGGTCGGCGGTCATCAGATCGCCGTCGAGCTCGTGGAAATCGGTGAAAAACTCCGAGATGATCGGTTCAAACCGACATTTTTTAGAACGCTTGTCCTTGGTCAGAACATCCTGGATCAACAGGTCGTTATAGCCGGTCGCCAGCCGGTTCCAGAAATCCTTCATGCCGATATCGCGCAGCTTGATTCGGCCGTCGTATTTGCGCCCTTCGAGTTCGGCCTCGACATACTCCGGGAGGAGCTTTTCGAACAAAAAGTTGACGATAGCGAACAGCGGTTCTGAAATGCGCGGATACTGGATCTTTTTCCATTCCTGCACGGGACGG
>CALZIC010000045.1 GCA_945787285.1 uncultured Desulfuromonadales bacterium | reverse complement strand
GTTCCAGGGGTGGCAGGGGGTTGTGCATGGCGGAATCGTTGCAGCGCTTCTCGATGAAGTCGGCATCTATGCCTGCCGGGCCAGGGGAGAGCAGTTTGTTACCGCAGAGCTCAACGTGAAATACCGGACCCCCGTGCCGGCCAATGCCATGATTCAACTCGATGCCGAACTGGTCAGCCAGAAGCGAAAGATCTTTATGGTCGCTGCACGGTTAAGCGTTGACGGCAAAGTTTTGGCCGAGGCGACCTCGAAGGTGTTTTCTCTTGATCGATAAGTACTCGTAATTTCGGATTAAAATCACAAAGGCCCGTGCCGCTTGAAGAAAAAAATGCTTTTTTGGATAAAAAAAGCATTTTTTCCCATTGACTCCTGATGGGATCTTTGCTAAAACCTGCCTCGTTCTTGGGGTGTCGCCAAGCGGTAAGGCAGCGGATTCTGATTCCGCCATTCGGGGGTTCAAATCCTCCCACCCCAGCCAAGTTCAACGGAAGATATTCCGTTTACATAGTACGCGCCCATCGTCTAGCCTGGTCCAGGACACCGCCCTTTCACGGCGGCGACAGGGGTTCGAATCCCCTTGGGCGTACCAGTTCGAATCATCCCGAGGGATGATACCCAGGTGGAGCCTTCAGGCTCCACCTTCTTTTTTGCCAAAAGGGCAAGGCGGAAACGTCTTGCCCTTTTTACTTTGTCCTGCTGATTCACCCACGCTTTCCTTTTTTCTGCTGTTGACGTTTTTTTAGGGGGGGTGTAAAAAAGCCCCATGCAGAGATTTTCAACCGATTCAGCCTCCCGGGCTTTGATTTACTCCCATCGCTTCCAGGATTTTTCCTTCGGCCAGGAACATCCCTTCAAGATTGATCGCTACTGGCTTGCCTACGAACTGATAGGTGAGCTGGGGCTCCTCTGTCTTCCAGGGGTTCGCCAGATCGAATGCCCTATGGCGCCCGAGTCGATGCTGACCAGTTTTCATTGCCCAGATTACCTTGCAACACTCAAGGAGTTCAGCGCCGACCAGACGCCGCGGGCCAATTTCAGGTATGGCCTTGGGGATGTGGAGAATCCTGTCTTTCCGGGAGTCTACGAATGGTCTCTGCTCGGCTGCGGGGGTACCGTCGAGGCGGCCCGATTGGTGGTCGAGGAGGGGGTTCGGGTAGCATTCAACCTGGCTGGCGGCTACCATCACGCCCATGCGGCACGGGCTTCCGGTTTCAGTTATCTCAATGACGCCGTGGTGGCCATTCAGAGCCTGGTCGATCGGGGCTTGCGCGTTGCCTATGTCGATATCGACGCCCATCACGGCGATGGCGTTCAGGAGGCCTTTTATTCATCCGATCGGGTCCTGACCATCTCGCTTCACGAGACGGGGGACGATTTTTTCCCCAATACCGGTTTCCCTCACGAATTAGGGGAGGGGGACGGTTACGGATTTTCGGTCAACGTCCCCTTTGCCCGTCATTCCGACGACCTGATATTTGAGCAGGCCTTCAGGGGCGTTGTGCTTCCGATGATTGAAGCTTTCCGTCCTGACGTTCTGGTCACCCAGATGGGGGTCGATACGCTACGCACCGATCCTCTGAGCCGTCTCGAGATGACCACCGGCACCATCGAGTTTGCAACGCGTTCCTTTTGCGAGCTGGATATCCCCTGGGTCTGTCTCGGCGGCGGCGGGTACTGCAAGGTCAATGTCGCGCGATCCTGGGCGCTGCTCTGGGCCATACTGGCCGGAGCCGCGGTGCCGGATGAACTGCCGCCCCGGTTTGTGTCAACGATTCGCAAGCTCGGCTACGACAACACCCTGTTGCGCGACCATCCCCGTCTGGCGCAGCCCAACGACTTTGCCCGGGCCCAAGGGGCTCTCGAGCGCAGCCTGGCGATTTTGAAGCGCAGGCTTTTTCCGTTGCACGGTATCGATTTGGAGGCGGAGCGGTGAGCAGGCTGGTGACGTCCCATCTTCTTGATCCTGACGGGCTGCCCCTGTTTTCCCTGAAGGAGATCAATCGTCTTGATCGACCGGTAAGGGAGCGTTTGTACGGCGCCATCATCCCCGATCTGGTCTTTGAGCGGTTTGGGGTCGATCGTGAAACTTTTTGTGGGCCCGACGGCAGAAAGAAGGTCGCATTTATTTGTCCTGCCGGGCTCGGCCTGCTGCGCATCGAGGTTCGCCTTGATGAGGCCGATCGTGACTGCGTCTTCTTTGTCGAGGTGGCCGACACCCCGTTTCGCCAGATCGAGTTGAGCTTCTGCCTGATCAACGACCCCGAAGCGCCGCGGTTTGATGTCGATCAGGATGTGGCCGGCAGGGACAACTGTTTCGGAACCCTTCGGCGCAACATCGCCGAAGAGGTCAGGGCCATGCGGGCCGGGCTTTCCCCCAGCCAGGTTCGCCAGGGCCTCAAGATGTTCAAGTCCTTTTTTCAGCGTTTCGAGCGTTTCGTCGCCTCTCTGGGGATCGACATCATCGTGGCCGAACCCCTTTCGTACAGCAACGCCATTCGTTACGAAAAGTATGGTTTCGAATACCTGACCGGAAAGCAGCTGATGTGCTGGATCGACCGAGAATTTCAACCGGGCGGCGAACTTTATCGCAAGCTCGACGGATCGACCCCTTTCAGGCAGCCCGGCATGGAAAAGACCGTTCGCGGGCGCAGCTGGGCGATTCATGACGGCATTCTGCCGTGCCCCTGGGATGAAGTGAAAATTTACAAGACAGTCGGATTGCATGCCGGGGTGGACACATTCCCCGGAAAGGCCTTTTAAGTATTTTATTAAGGAATGGGTGTTATGTCATTGGAAAACAACGAAAAGGTTGAAGTGCCGAGCGAGTTTGTCATGTGGTCTTCCCCTGCCGCTCGGACGGTGGAGGCTGGGGCGGAGCGGTCGGAGGTTCCCCTGCCGGAGGTCCCTTTGCCGATCAAGGCCGCGGCCCTGGTCGACGGAGAGGACCCCTCGGACAACGCCATCGGCGAAGGGGTGTATGACTACCTTCGCCAGTTTCCCGATTGCGAACACAACCAGGTGTACGCCGAACTTCTCAAGAATGCTTATTCCCATTACCTTGCAGATCTCGGCTCCCAAATCCTGATGCTTGAGCATAAGGAAGTCGACAGCTATTATATTCGTCGAAAAATCAGCTACATGAAAATACTCTCCCTGCTTGACCGGGACAATCCGAATCTGCTGCAGAGGCTGGGGATCGAGTACTACCAGCTCGGCATGATGTTTTCCGAGTTTGTCGACTGCCGTCTCCACCTGCTTGCGGCCATGGGGTATTTTCAGCGGGCGCTAAAGGCGCTTCCTGAGAATATTACCGTCTTGAACTATCTTGGACAGATCGATTATCTCTTTGGCGATTACCCTTCAGCGGCGAGGCGCTGGAACGGTGTGATCTCCTTTCTTGAGGAGGGGGGCGCCCGTTCGGCCCTGCTGCAGAGAGTTCAGCATGTCGAGGCGCAGGGCATGCCCGATCATCCGCTGGTCGAAGACCTGGAGCGGGTCGGTCAAGCCATGGTTCTTTATGGCAGCGGCGAGTATGATGAGGCAAAAACCATGCTGGAGGTCACCGAGGAGGCCGGATTTTTAACCAGTGAATTGCCTCTGGCCGAGTTTTATTACCTGCTCGGCATGTGCCGCGGTAAGAGCGGTGATTCTGGCGGGGCGTTTGAGTCTTTCGAAAAAGCGCTTGAAATCGATCCTGAATATGCCCCGGCCATCGAAGCGCGTGAGCAGATTCTCGATCAGGGGAAGGTGTAGTCTATGGGGTCGGTGTCGTTTGGCGATGTCTTCTTTATCGTTCTTGTGTGCGGAGTGATCTACGGAATCATTGCCCTGGTTAATCGTGGAAGAAAATGAGCCGCGCACGTTATTGTTTTTATTAACGTAGCGTGATAGGATGGCGGGGTTTCAACTGTCTATGATGAAATGACTGTAATGTAGGGTCAAATTAAGGGTTGGGTTGAATGTTCCGTTCGGGCGTCTTATTTTTGCTAGCGGCTTTGCTGGCTTTTCCCGCAATGGGGCGAGCGGAGGAGGGCGGCTTTTTTACTCTCTGGCCCCTCGTCGATTATCGGTATGCGCCCGATGTCGAATATTCGAGTCTCCATGTTCTTGGGCCCCTGCTCAAATTCGAGCGTAAAAAAAGGGAATACGAGTTAGCGGCAAGGCCCTTCTTCTTTCGTGCCGCGGACGATGCCGGGGCCTCTTTTCAGGAGATTCTTTATCCTGTCTCCTCGTCCAAAAAGGAACCCGACCAGGCCTCCTTTCAGGTTCTGAAGCTGCTCAACTCCGACTTCGGCGCAAGCGACAAGGGGAGCGACAACGAATTCATGGTTTTTCCCTTTGTCTTCTACGGACAGGACGAAAACCGTGGAAATTATTTCGCTCTGTTCCCCTTCGGCGGCAAGATCTACAATCATTTCTGGAGAGACGAGATCCGGTTCGCCCTGTTCCCTCTCTACGGACGCACTCTAAAAGATCAAACGGTCACCACCAACTACCTTTGGCCTTTCGGGGCAACAATTGAGGGACCGGGGGAGGCCGGTCTTAAAGTCTGGCCCTTTTATGGGCGAAGCGAAAAAATAGGGGTTTACCGCAAAAGATTTTACCTGTGGCCGGTTTTTTCCCGGTATGACCTGAAGCTTGACAGCGATAACCCGGTGCATCACAGGGCGGCCTTTCCCTTTTACATTGCCGAAGACTCCCCCCTGCAGTCGACCCGGACGGTGCTCTGGCCTTTTTTCAGCCACATTGAGAACCGGGAGAAAAACTACGAGGAGTGGAATTTCCCCCTGCCGCTGGTCAGGGTGACCCGGGGGGATTACAAGCACGGGAATCGGTTTCTGCCTTTTTGGGCCGACGAAACGATCGGCTCCAATCGCAAACGGTGGTTTCTCTGGCCGATTTACAAAATCGAACAGACCTCTACCGAGGTTATCGAACGCCGGCGAGACCGCATTCTCTATTTCCTTTATTCCGATCTCGAGGAGACGGTTAAAAAGCAGGGAACCCCCCGCAAAGAACGGGTTTCGCTGTGGCCGCTATTTACCTACCAGAAAATCGACGGTGTTTCCCATTTTCACACTTTGTCGCTGCTTGAGCCGTTTCTTCCGGAAAGCCTGGGCGTGGAGAGAAACTGGTCCCCGCTCTGGCGCTTTTATCAGGTTAAATGGGATGGGCAGGGCAACGAGGTTTCAACCTTTTTATGGAACCTTTACTGGAAGGAACGGCGCGGGGATGACCTCGCCCTTGAGGTCTTTCCGTTCGTGACCTACCTGGATAAGAGCGAAAGCGGCAGGGATGTCTCCTTTCTCAAGGGACTGTTTCGCTATCGGTCGGGAGAGCAGGGGCGACGCATCAACCTGCTGTATCTGCCCTGGGCCATCCCGCTGGGATAGATTTGGGTTAACCAGGACCCGGTGTGGGTGTTCCACACCGGTTATTTCATGCTGAGGAACTCTCAATGGTTGAAGCGTTGGGTAGAAATATTCTGAATACTGCCCAGGTCGCTGGAGAGATGCTGAAGCTGTTTCTTCAGACCCTTTACTATTTCAGGGAAGCGCCCCGCAACCTGCATTCCATCTTCCAGCAGATGTGTGAAGTCGGTATCGGTACGCTTCCCGTCGCCTCGATTCTGGCCCTTTTTGTCGGTATGGTGCTTGCCCTGCAGACCGGTTCCGAACTGGCGCTATACGGTACCCAGGAGGCCATCGGCGCGATCGTCGGGTTGTCCATGGTCAAAGAGCTGGGGCCTGTTATGACCTGCCTGCTGGTGGCCGGCCGGGTCGGTTCCTCCATGGCCGCCGAGGTCGGTGCCATGCAGGTCTACGAAGAAATCGATGCCCTCAAGACCTTGGAGATCAGCCCGGTTCGCTATCTCGCCATGCCCCGACTGCTCGCCTGTCTTTTCGCCGTTCCTGCGGTGGTGGTCTTCGCTATGGTGATCGGTATTTTGGGTGGGGCGTTTATCAGCGACATCAACCCGGTGATCAACGTCCCCTATAACGTTTATTACGACAACATGATCAGGGCTGTCGGGGCCGTCGAGATCTTCAAGGGGATTTTGAAGGCCACGGTTTTCGGTGGCATTGTGGCTCATGTCGGGTGTTATGTCGGTTTTAAGACCAGAGGCGGGGCCCGCGGGATCGGGCAGGCGACGACCCGCGCCGTCGTTTTGTCTTTTCTCATCATTCTTGTGGCCGATTATTTTATGACCCGCATGATGATGTAACGCACGGACCGGATTAAAAAAAACAAAGACGGAATTTGCATGGGCGAATTTTTCAAAGAGTTAAGACAAAGCCTTCAGCTGGGTTCCGCAAAGGTTTCCAATTACGAGGAATCGCGGGGGGTCGGGGTTCGTATCGAGAATCTCGACAAGTCCTTTGAGGGGAACCACGTTCTCCGGAATATCAATCTCGAGATTCTGCCCGGTGAGACCTTTTCGATTATCGGGCCATCGGGCACCGGAAAGAGCGTGCTGCTCAAGCATATCGTCAAACTGATCCGTCCTGACAACGGCACGGTGTATGTCGACGATGTGGATATTTTTGATCCCTCCCAGAATACCGGTAAGGCGCCTTACCGATACAGCATGGTTTTCCAGACCTCGGCGCTCTTCAATTCCCTGACGGTGGGCGAGAATGTCGGTCTGTGGCTCAGGGAAAAACGGGTCTGTCCCGAAAATCGGATTCGAAAAATTATCCGTGAAAAACTGCGACTGGTAGGGCTCGAAGGCAAAGAGAACCTGACGACCTCCGAGCTTTCAGGGGGAATGAAAAAGCGGGTGGCCATCGCCCGTTCACTGGCGATGAACCCCGACCTGATCCTTTACGACGAGCCGACCGCCGAACTTGACCCGGTCACCTCCGATGAGCTGGCCCGGGTGATTCAGGGGCTCAAAAAGGAAGTCAACCTGACAACCATTATCGTCAGCCATGACCTGAGCTTTGCCCTGTACCTCTCCGACCGGGTCGCCATGATCAATGCCGATGGGATTGTCGAGGTCGGAACGCCCGCGCAGATCAAGGCCAGCGATAATCCGAATATCCGAAATTTCATTTACACCACGACCAAGGGGCTCAAGGAGGAGTAGCGGATGACCATGACCGCGGAAAAAAAGGTAGGGATCTTTTTCCTTATCACGCTTATTGTCCTTGGCGTTATGATCGAGCTTGCCGAAGACTGGCACCCTTTTGAGGATCAACGTGAATACAAGGCGTATTTCAAATCTGCCGTGGGGATCAAACTCGGTGACCCGGTGCGCATGGCCGGAGTCGAGGTCGGAAAAATCCGTAATATCGGCATTGAAGAGTCCAAGGTCCTGATCGATTTTTATGTCGCCGACGGCACCGTTCTGCGCGAGGATTCCACCGCCGAAATCCAACAGACCAATCTGCTGGGGGGGCAGTTTCTCGGCGTCTCCTTCGGCTCGGACGATGCGGCTCTGCTGGAGCCCGGCAGTGCCGTCCAAACGCTGGAGCGGGCGACCGTCGATCAGCTGATCACCAACCTGGACCGCAACCAGAACCGGGTGTTCGGGCAGATCGGGGACCTGGTGGACGAAAGCCGGGACTCCATCGTCAATGCCGTATCGAAACTCGACAATGTCATGCGCAAAATTGACAGCGGCGAAGGGACGTTCGGCCTGCTGGTCAACGATCCCGGCCTGTACCACGATGTGCAGGGGGCGGTCGTCGATCTCAAGGCGGTTATGGCCCGCATGGACCAGGGTGAAGGGACAATCGGGCGTCTTATGACCGATTCAACCCTGTATGACGACGCTGTTGTCACCGTTGGGGATCTTAAGGACATCGTCGCCCAGGTGAAGGAGGGGAAGGGGACCCTTGGCCGGCTGATTGCCGAGGATACCCTGTATGTCAACGCCAACGACACCTTTGCCAACCTGCGCGAAGTTTCCACCAAAGCTAACGAGGGGACCGGCACCCTCGGCAAGCTGGTCAATGATGACGCCCTTTACGATGAGGCCTATGCCACGCTCGAGAAGGTCAACAGCATTGCCGCCAAAATCGACAAAGGTGAAGGAACGCTGGGGCGACTCGTCAATGAGGACACCCTCTACCGGGATGCGGCGACGACCCTGCACAAAGTTGAAAAGGCCGTCGACGGCATGAGCGATTCCGGTCCCCTCTCGGCCCTCGGGGTCGTTGTCGGGACCATGTTCTAAACTTCGTGCCCTTGGTACGGCATCCCCTGGTTTTTTTGGCCGATTCTGATCGCCTGGGAGTTTTTCGTTTTGAAGTATACGTTGCTGGCACTTTTGAGTCTCACCCTTCTGGCTGCCTGTTCCGACATGCACTATCTGCGCTCAGACCAGCAGATCATGCCGGTCAGGGAATACGAGCGGATGCTCGTCGGCCGGCTCGATGCCGACTATATCGGCGATGAAAACTGCCTTGTCAAATGCCATAAGCACGATCAGATTCTGAATGATTTTCAGCACTCGGTCCACGGCGAGCAGATCGCCTCGGACACCGGTCTGCCCCTGGTCAACTGCGAATCGTGCCACGGCCCGGGCAGTCTGGCGGTTGCCCATATCGATGAGAAACAGGTCTGCGATTTCAAAACCCTGCTGCAGCTCGACACGCTTCCCTCGCAGGCCCAGTCCCTGATCTGCCTCAAATGCCATTCTGCCGCCTCCACCCCTGTGCTCACTTTCTGGAACGCCAGTGCCCACGCCAACAGTGATGTCAGTTGCTTCGACTGTCACGAACTGCACAAGGGGCCGCAGCAGAAGGTCAGTCGGGACGAGATGGATGAACTCTGCTACGGCTGTCATGCCGATATCCGGGCCAAATTCCAGCAGTTTTCCCACCATCCGATCCCTGAGCACAAAATGGCCTGTGTCGACTGTCATGAACCCCATGGCTCGCTGCAGGATCACATGCTGCGGGGGATGACGGCCAAGGACACCTGCACCCGCTGCCATATGGAATATTCTGGGCCCTTTGTCTTCGAGCATGCGGATGTTACGGATAATTGCATTAACTGCCATGCCCCGCACGGTTCGCCCAATGCTCCGCTGCTTCAACGTTCCCAGCCCTTTTTGTGCCAGCAGTGCCATTCCGGGCACCTCAGCGGTCTGGGGCCGGGTTTGAGAGATTCCGAGTTCAAGGGGGCATTTTATACGCGCTGCACCGACTGCCACTCGGCGATTCATGGCACCGATATTCCTTCCGCGAGGGGGAGGGGAACCTTTATCTCCCGTTAGGAGGCTGTCCGACAATTAGAGACCGGCTGCAAACCCAGCTGTTTGGCCCATATTTCGGCTCTTTTTCGGCCCATAGCTACGGCTATGAGCTCTCAAACGACCCAAAATCTGTTCTCAAACTTCTGGATTTTCGCTTCGGCCCTATTTATCGGGCAACCCCCTAGGCGGCCTTTTTCACGGCTCAGCAGGAATCCGTTCTGGAGAGTGTTGTGGTATTTGTCAGATATTTCATCTTCTGCTTTTTGCTTCTTAGCACAGGCCTGGTGTCGTACGGCCTGGCAGCCGAGGAGTCCGTCATTGATGATCATCGGTTTTTCTCCGCCGATGTCGCTCTCGGATACCGGGCAATCAATGTGGAGGACTACGCAAGGCGCGCGGTGCAGTACTCGCCGCTTGAATCAGGGTCCACGGCTTCTGCCGACATCAAGGCCCTGAGCGATGTGCAGCGGTTCAGTTTTGACGGCAGCTTTCTGACCGATTCCGATTATTCCGCTGAGGCCGATTACGACTACAGTGGTTTGTTCAGGTTCAGTTTCGCCAGTGAGAGCCTGGTCCACAACCTCGATCACTTCTCCTACCAGCGGCCCACCGCGCAAGTGGGGGGGCTCGATCGTGTATTTTTTTCCGACAATGACCCCGGCGATAATTACAGTGTAGAAGTGGGCCAGGACCGGGTCAGCCTCAAAGGAAAGCTTCCGGACTATCCCGCTCATCTCACCCTGGGGTACTGGCGCCTGGAGCGCTCCGGCCACAAGCAGCTCCGCTATGTGGATGAGAGCTGCACCGGTTGTCATATGCAGAGCCGCTCGCAGAAGCTCGACCGCGTGACCGAGGAGGTCAGCCTGGGGCTGGACGCCCATATTGGCCATGTCAATGTCGCACTCGAGCAAGTGGTGCGGGAGTTCAGGGTCCGTAACAGCACCCCAGCCGACCCCTTTGGGCTGATGTTCCCTGCGGCCGGCTCCCCGGGCCGCCCGGCGGGCGTTTATCCCCATGATGAAATTCCCGATTCCCGCTACACGGCAACCACCCTCAAGGCCAGCACGTCGCCCTCGGGCGGCCTGGTCGCCGCCGCCTCGTTCAGCGTCGGCAAAAAAGAAAATCGTTCCGATCTGGCAGATGTCAGTGGAAATGTCATTGCGGATGTCGAGGCCGAAACCGACTTCCGCAAAGGCGCAGCCGACCTGAGCCTGACCCCGAGCCCTTTCTGGACTTTCAATTTCCGTTACCGGTTCCTTGATACCGACACGTCGAACACCCCGCAAATGACCAACCTCAGTTCGTCCTCCGATATTGCGGTTCGTCCGAGCATCGATCTGACCAAAGCGACCTACGGCGCCAGTGCCTCGTTCAGGCCTTCGCGTTGCTTGACCCTGAAGGGCGAATTTGAGCGCAACGAGCTTCAGCGCAGCAATACCTGGGACGGAGACCTCGCAAATTTCGATCTTTTGTGGAAATTGCCGGAAGAGGAAAACGTCAATCGCTTTCGGCTCGATTTCATATCGCGGCCCCTCGTTACCTCCGCCTTGAAAATCAACGGCTGGTATCAGTATCTCCATTCCGACGATCCCTCCTACGGGACGTCTCTGGAGGATAAGCAGGAAGTCTATGCCGGGGTCTCCTGGAACCCCTCGGAGCTCTTCGGAGCCACCGGTAATGTCCGTCTAAGCCGGGGGACCAGCAGCGATTATCTCCGCCCTGCGGTCGTTTCAGGCACGCTTTTCAACAACCGGTACGACCGCACCGAAAAGCGTGAAGCGTTCACATCAGGGCTCTGGCTTCAGCCGATCCCCCAATTGAATTTTAATCTTCATTACGGTTTTCTTCTCTCGGATGTCCGCCAGGATCTAGCCTACGGGTCGGGTAGCGATTCCATTTTCGACGACAATGTCGATTGGACACAGCGATCGCATACGGCCACCCTCACCGCCAACTGGCAGATCCTGAAATCACTGAAAGGGCTCTTCGAGGGGCGTTACATTCGGTCGAAGTCCAGTTACGATCCTGATTTCCCCACCCAAACTGTCCTCGGGTTTGATGTGGATGCGTCCCTACTCGAAGAGATTAGCGAACTGGATATTGTGCAGACAGGGCTCGCTCTCGGGCTGGAGTGGCAAATAGATGAATTCTGGAGGTGTTCTGCCAGGTTCAGCCACGATGACTACGAAGATCGCAATAGCAGTGCTTTTGACGGATCTGTCGAGTACTACATGTTGAACATTGCCAGAGCCTGGTAGGTTGTCTTTTTTGAAATTATCGGTTTCTATGCTGACAGCCATTTTTCGACATATTAGGACCACGGTGCTGGTCCCGGTTCTGCTCTGCGCGGTGTTCTTCACCGGGGTAGCTGGGGCGCGTGCCGACAACCCCTTTGTTGCGGTCATCATTACCGGGGATCTCGATCGCTACCGGTCCGCCCACGAGTCGTTTGTGCAGCATCTGCGCGAAAACGGTTTTTCGGAAGACAATCTTCGAATCTATATTCAGACTCCCAATCCCGACCCCATGTCCTGGACCAACAGTATCCGTAAGGCCGTCGGAATCGGTGCCGATTTCATCGTAACCTACGGGGCGCCCGCGACCCTCAGAGCCCAGAGAGAGGCGCGGGGAACGCCGGTTCTCTTTGCCGATGTTTATGATCCCGTTGGCCTGGGTATCGTCCGGGAAATCGGCGTGCCGGTGCGCAACGTGGCCGGCATCAGCGGCAAGACCCCCCTGGAAACTCTGATCCGGACTTTTACCCAGATCGCCCCCTGTACCCGGATGGGGGTCCTTTACTCATCCGTCGATGAGGGGTCCGAACTGCAGATGCGCAGACTGGCTGACTTTGCCCGGAAGATCGGGTTTTCGTTGGCGTTGAAGGATATCTCCAGTCAGCGGGAAGTCGCTCCGGCTTTGCAGGCGCTCGATGCGGATATCGATAGTCTCTTCATCACCGATAGTGCCGTGCTGCACCTGGCCCTGGACGAGGTGATGGCCTTTGCCGCCAATCGCCGTATGCCCGTGGTTTCCCAGATCCCCGACCTCGGTTCCAAGGGGGCGCTCATCACCCTCGAAGCCGACCCCGAGGAGCAGGGGCAGGTTACCGCCAGTCTTCTCCTGGAAATTCT
>CALZIC010000044.1 GCA_945787285.1 uncultured Desulfuromonadales bacterium | reverse complement strand
TGGGAGCCGAAAATGACTCCTTTGGTGACCTCAAAACCACTCTCTTGAAGAATTCCCAGGTAAGTTTCTACTATTTCTCTGATTCTCTGATCAACCATTTGGCCTTCCAAAGGTTATTGGTAACTATTCACCACATTTGCAAAGCAAAACCGTCGGGACTCGCCCCGACAGGCGACCTGCTTTTTGCAAGCCGCCAAAAAGTAGCCAAAAATCGGCTTCCCCTGCGGGGGGCATATCTGTCGCCGGGATGATGCCTCTGGCCGCCATGGGTTCTGATGACACGGGCGGTGCTTCGTGGCACCCCCCCCCTTATGCGAGGCATTCAGCAAGGGGATGACCTTGATGAGGTTAATCGGTCTGGCAGAGTCGGTGTTTGCAACAGCCGCGTAGACTGGTTGTGCAGCACTGCCGGTTCGCAAGAGGGCCCTACGAAGAGCCGCAGCTTCTCAAATGCTGCGACGGTTCCTACGCCCAGTGACCTCGCGCACCCCATGGGGCGCAGCCAGAGTTTCTTTTGGTTACTTTTCTTTGCGCCCAAAGAAAAGTAACCCGGCTGTCGGGCCGGGACCCGACGGTTTCAAAAGTTTTTTCCCGCCATGCTGAACAGTTACGGTTATTGTTGGTATAAAAAATTATCATGCCCTTGGGGGGCCTTCAATAACCTGACACCGAAGCACCAAAGCAACAGCGTCTAGGTGAAGGAGTTTTAAGAGCGCCTTACATCCCCTGCTTCCCTTTGACCCCTGGCAACCAGATCAGAACCGTTTATTCCATCATTTCCACCAAAAGCTCCACCCCATGCAAAGCCTGGCCGGTACGAACCCGCACCGAACTGTCTCGACTTCCCGAAATTCGTCCATAGAGTTCACCAGGCGCCGGGGCGCCACCCAGGTTATTCCGGGCCGCCAGATAATAGACTCCCCCTTTAGGAAAGGAGAGAACAAAGCGGCCGTCGGCCGTCGAGGGTTGAGAGACATAGAGGGGCCGGTTGAGCATCATCGGGTCGGGATAAAGCAGCACCCGAACACCAGACACAGGGGTTCCGTCGGCATCAAGGATTCGACCGCCGATACTGGTCTGACCGAACAGGGTGTCGGCGAGACGGGCAACCTTTTCCGGCACCTCAACCATAGCGATGGGGATTTTTGCAACCTCACCCTCTTTGACCACCAGTGGATTGTCGGCATAGTAGCCGAAAAAATCCCCGACCTGCAGGGGGCCGGCAAAATTTTTACTGCGCCGCATGCGGGCAACCAGATAGTAAGTCCCAGGTGGTAGGGGGGCTTCGACATACCCATTCTCGTCAGAAGGGGCAGTCATCCCCAGCCCCATCCCCTTGAGCTGGGTGTTGAGGTCCGTATAGACCTGCAGCACCGCCCCGGCCAATGGTTTTCCTCGATAGGTCACCTGCCCCAAAATACCCGTTTCAACCTTTGAATCCCACTTAGGCGCCGGTGGCTTCCGCTCGACCAGGGACAGGTTCATCCCTTCAAGCCCGGTTTTACCGACCGTCACCGGGTTGCGGCCATAAAAGCAATAGAGTTCAGCCCCTTCTGCAATGAAATAATAGGCTCCCGGCGCCAGGTTCAAGCTGAATAGGCCGTCGGTCGAAGTAACCGGGGAGGCATGGGGGGCCTCGCCGGCCAGGGAAGGGCTGTCGACCGGCCAGGCCAGTACGCGGACCCCCGATACCGGCGTTTTTTCCGAACCGACCGTCACCTTGCCGGCCACCAGCGCAAGGCTATCGGCGCAGACAGAAGTCACCTGCAGGGTCAGAGAAAGTGATATTGACAGGGCTAACAACATCTTTTTGCTCATCATCATATCTTCCGTTCGTTCCTGGTTTGAAATGGGAATTGTCTGCCTGGCACAATAACCTCTATTCTAGGTTCATCCCGGCCCAGAAAACCATAAAAAATGCGGTGGGTGCTCTGGAAAATTTCAACTCAGCCCTCTGAAACAGGGCAGGTTGAATTTTGTTGGATTTTCCCAAATAAATCATGCGGCGATGGGTTTGCGTTTATTTTATTTTCTCTTTCCAGTGGTCCATGCTCTTTTTTTCGGATAAAATCAGCAATGTCCGGTTAGCGTTTTACGGTCGCTCCGTTTCCCCCTCAAGGGCAAAAACCTTTTGCCACAGAGACACGGAGACACGGAGACACAGAGTTTTTACAAGCCAATATGTCAAAAACAGGGGTTTCTCTGTGCCTCTGAGTCTCGAGTGAGCGAAGCGAGCGGGTGGCAAAAACCATTCCGGACACTACTGGGATTTAATAACAATATTAAATTGGGTTCGAGGGGTTCGAGCGATGGTAAGAGAAGAAATTTTTAAAACACTTCGCAATAACAAGGGGGATCTTCAACGTCTGGGCGTTCACAGAATTGGATTATTCGGCTCACACCTTCTCGGAGATGCGCGGCCGGACAGCGATCTTGATTTTCTCGTAGGGTTCGACCCGGGTAAGAAGAGCTACGACAGCTTCATTGATCTTTGTTTCCTTCTGGAAGATCTCTTTGAACGTAGGGTCGATCTTCTGACGATTGAATCTTTCAGCCCTTATTTAAAAGAACAGATTCTGCGCGAAGCCCGCTATGAGATCATCCATTAGTTTTCTCAGCCACATCCATCGCGCCCCCTACCGATACACCTCCCGCCGGTGACCGACCTTCACCACGGTTAGGATCAATTCTTCATCCCTGATTTCATAGAGTATCCGATAGTTTCCCTGGCGAATGCGGTAGCGCTCCTGTCCCGAGAGTTTTTCACATCCCGGTGGACGCGGGTCATGGGCCAGGGATTCAATGCAATTGAGGATCCTTCCTACGTCGGTTTTGGGGATGACGCGCAGGTCCTTTGCAACTGATTTTTTGAAGACAAGCTTATAACTTGCCATGGGCCTTCAAGTCTTCGAGAAACTCTTCATAGGTCATGGTCGGTTCGGCAACCCGGTCTTCAAAGGCGGCGAGATCTTCGCGGTCTTCGCGCAGGGCCTGGCGCACGGCCTCGTTGACAAGGTCAGAGACCGAACGGTGGGTGGACGCCGCTTTAAGTCGCAAGGCCTGGTGCAGGTCTGGTTCAAAGTAAATCGTCGAACGTTTGGAAAGCTCTGCCATGGTGACTCCTCCTAAGTATCACGGTAGCATCACAACGTTGTAGCGTCAAGGCGGCAGGGGGAAAGGTGGACTGCTGAACGCCCCAGCGTTTGCATCTGGCAGGATAATAGAAAACCACGGTGCTGGGTTTTCTCTGGTTTTGTCGGGTGACTTGGCCTAGAATTTGAAATTCTTTCGACGGTTGTCGAAGTTTTTTTATCCAAGGAGAAATTATGAAAGCATTTTACGGGGCCCTGGCCCTTGTTCTCGTTGTTTTATTCGGCTGTCAGAAAAAGGAAGAGCACACCCAAAAGCCGACCCAGCCCCAAGCCTCTGAATCGCCCGCTGTAAAGAGCGAGCCGATTCAAGCCAAGAAGCATGCCCCTGTTCTGTTCGGTGAGCCGATTGAGCCGGTAATGCTTGAACTTCCAACCGAGGCGCTGCCTATCTGGCGTGAATATGCCGATCAGAAACCGACCCTGGTGTTATTTTCCGTCCATCCCTTTCTGGAGTTAATCCCGGAAGAAGTCAAAGGGCAGGCCATTGCTCTGGCGAAAACCGGTAGTCCCGAAGAAATCCACGCCAAAGGGAGTTTTTTTCGGCCAGAAACACTGCTCCTGCCGACCCAGACCCTCAGTGGGGCTCTTGAGGCAGGTTGGTTTTCCGGCATCGTGTGGGTTTACCCTTCAACAGTCGAAAAGGAACAGGTTACCCTCGATACCTTTCGCAGGCAGGTGGTGGATGCCGGTTTCCTGACCCAGGCTGAGGGTGATCAACTCAATCTCAACAAGGGGGTATTTTCTGGTACCCTTCGAGGCGTTCCGTTTCAGGCCGTGCATTCCAGCGCTTTGCCCCAGTTTCATGGGCCGGTATTTGCCCATTTTGACCTGAGCTATTTTTCGGGTCTTTATAAGAACGAAGTTGCCACCGCTGTCTATGACATTCTTTACACTGCTGCGCTAGGGATTTTCGATGCCCGGATTCCTGCCCTTGGGGTGACAATTTCGTACTCGACCATAGAAGGGGCCATTTCTTTGGACAGCCGGTTTTTGGCTTCCAATCTGGGTGAGTTGTTGAGAAAGCCTGAAATGCTTGATGGTGACATGCCGCCAGCTTGGAAGATCCGCGGCGAGGCAATGTATGGCGCGACCATGTTTCAAGAGAGCAAGCAAAGAGAATTCTTCGAAAAAGCTGTCGGCCTTTCCCCCGAAGATCCGACCGCCCTCTATGATCTTTATCGCATCCAGTTCGAAGAACGTAAGATCAAGGAGGCCTTGGCGACTCTGGACAAGGTCGTTGGGCGAGACCCGGGTTATGGTTACGCTTATCTCGATTTAGCCCAGGTCGCCCTGCGAGATAACAACCCTGCAGTGGCTCTTGAATTGCTTGAAAAGGCTGCAGCCGTTTTCCCTGAAAATCCGTTTATCGACTTTCAGCGGGCCGAAATACTGCTTTTTCAGGATCAAAAAGACCAAGCTCTGAAAATCCTAAACAGGTTGAAAGAGTTGCGATGGTCCCGCCGGTTTCATATTGATGTGCCGCAAAAACTTAAAGAGTTGGCAGTCAAGGCGCTTGAGCAAGAAGGAGAGGGCCATAGGTAATGACAAAGCGCGATGAAAGATCAGTGGTTCCGCTGGGGGATTCTTTTAAAGGCCCAGGAAGCGGTTGTGTAAAGCGATTTTCATTGAAAGTTACCGCTATGAGTGCCCTCTGCCTTGCCCTTGTTGCTTGCCAGGACTCGCCTCCGCCCGCGCCTGCAAGGGGTTCAGCTGAAGAGGTAGCAGCTAAAGCCGAGACCGAGACGGAGGCGCAGCTGCCGGCGCCGCCAATTGTGGAGGATTTCGAAGGTAAGCCGAAATTGTCCCTGTTTCCACGCATTGGGGATTATCGGCCCGAAAATGATGATGAGGCCGGTTTGCCGTTCTGGAACGCCTACCTCGAGCATGTAACGCGGACCGCCGGATTGGTGAATTTGCCGGCCGGTGGTCGCGCGTTCGGGATGCGCAGCGTTGCCGGGTTGGATTCTCTAGGATTTTTTTCGCCCCTTGCCGTTTCCCCTTCGACGACCTACGAGGTGAGTGCCCGGTTCAAGACCGAACTGCCCGAGGGCGGCCAGGCGGGGGTCGGTGTGGTTGAGTTCGATCAGTTTTTGTGGGTCGGCGAGCAATATACCCGTTCTTTGGCGGCCAAGCACCAGACGGGAATTCACGAGGGGATTAAACTGGCTGCAGTCAACGACTGGGAGCCTCGGGATTTTTCTTTTACCACCGGACCGAAGACCAGGATGATTCATCTGGTTTTCTACAGAGAAGGGGAGTCAGACCGGAAGCCGGTCTTATGGGATGATGTGGAAATCAAGGCGCTTGGAAAATAAATAAATAGATAGCACCAGCTTGTAAGGCCGAAGCCATCAAGATTTAAAAATCGAAGGTTAACAGGCAGGGTAAGGGGGAAAGCGCAAAGTCGTTTTCTCCCTTATTTAATTTTAGGCCTCAGATTGAATTTTGGTTATTGAACGAGACATGCCTGCTCCGTTGTTGGCCGTTTTCTACCGACAAATTTGAATCAAAAACGAAGGGCCGGGAGATACTCCCGGCCCTTCGTTTTTAACCAGGGCGGCGTTGGTGCTACCGCCCTTTAGCTTTCTAAAGTGTTGTTCGGTTACTCCGTCGGCGCTAGTCTATGCCAACCGGATGTGGTTGTCGTTCCGGTGTCCTTGCGGTGACAGTTGGTGGCCTGCGGGGCGCTCGGGTTGGCGCTGGTGCGATTTGTGGCCACCCAGTCCGATGCGTCCTTGTCAAGGCAGTTGTGAATCACCAGAGCCGGCAGGCCGGCGGCATGGGGGCTGTGGCACTTGGAGCAGGTGAAGCTGTGGGCGCGCCCGCTGCCGCTGCCGTCGTGGCCGATGCCGCCTGCGCTGTACCAGGTGTCGTACTGGGCGGGTCGGCCGGCCCATGTCACCATGTCCCCGGCGGTGCCGCCGTACCAGCCGGTCACCTTGGGCGCCTGCTGCGGGGGATTCTGGTTCATGGCCTTTTTCATGTCGGTTTGGAATGGGCCGCTGGCCCCACCCGTATCCCAGTTAAGCGGATTGTTCTGACCGCCTTCCTTTGCGGCCCCAAGGCCGTTCTGGTGGGCCATGTGGTTGTTGCTGTCGCCTCGGGTTGCGTCGAAGAGGTTGGACGCCTGGGTGGCCCCTGCACCCGTGCCGCCGAGCACCGAGTTGGCATGGCCGTTCTTGCCGCTGCCGAAGCGCCACATGCTGTCGCTGGTATAGTAGTCGAGGGTGTCGACATCGTCGCCATGGCAGAGGGCACAGATACCGCCTGTTTCGGCCTGGGTATCGAAAGAGGCGTTGGTCGTCGGTTGTCCGCTGTTCAGGTCGATGAAGAAGCCGCCCTTGTCGTGGGACGAGTCGCTGGCGAACAGTCGCGGAACCGGCACCTGGAAGGGAGGACTTTGGGCCTGACTGGCGTAGTAGCGGTTGCCGTACTTGGTGCCGTTTTGAGTCGGTCCCGTATTGGTCGAGTAGCTGTAGCTGTTCAAAGGCGGCATATCGGGCGGATAGGGGTTGCCCATCCAGGTGCCGCGCAGATAGGGCCGGCCGGTGGAGGTTTCGTTGACCCCGGCGCTGACCTGGGCCCGGTTCAGGTCGTGAACGTCGTGGCAGTACGAGCAGCGGATCTTGTCTACCGTTTCCAGGGTCTGCAGGTAGGTTCCGCTGTTGTCACGCTTGACCTTGCCGTCGGTATGGATGTTCTGGGCCACGCTCGATCCGGGATCAGGTGTCATACTGAAGTCGACAGAATGCACCGAGGATATCCTCCGGCTCATCACCCGACTGTTGGCCGCATCGTGCTGATAGGCGTCACGACGGTACATACCGCGCCCGTTGTTGTCGACCCACTTGGATGTGGCATTTCCTGAGGTCCAGCCGCTGTCGGAGTAGAGATAGCCGTAGTTAAAGGAGCCTTCAGATCCGGCGCCGCCCGGGCCGGCCCAATCGGTATGGCCGGAGGCGCTGGTCGCGAGGTGGCCAATATCCACCACGGGGAAGCTGCCGCTGGTGTCGGCATTATAACCCCATTCGTTAAGTTCAGTGTCAAGACCGTGACAGCCCCAGCACATCTCGGCTTCGCTGGGGTTGGCCGAGTCGTAATACCAGCTGGCTGTAACGGTAGCCGTGCCGCCCAGGTGAATGGCGCCTGTGATCGGGAACTGCAGGCCGAGTTTCTCCTGCATATTGCTGCCAGGCCCCATGAGGGGGCTTGAGGTGCCGCTGGCCACAGCTGCTCCATCCCACTCGGCAGGGGGCAGGGGGATGTCAACCACGCCTGAGCCCGAAACATGGTAGGGGTGGCATTTCTTGCACTGGGCGGACCAGTCTGCTACCAGGGAGAGGTTTTCGCCCTTGGTTTCTTTCAGATGCGATCCATAGCCGGAGGCGGCCATGCCCGCACCAGCGTTGAGCGGGTCGACCACTGTGGGGCCGAGGTAGGGCGACTTGTGGCAGGCGTCGCAGTTGAGGGGGTCGGCAGATCCCCAGAGGTCGTTGACGTAGTCACCCTCGTGGCAGTTGTTGGTGCAGTTGCTGACGGGTGCGTCGTTGTAGGTGAAGCCGACTGCGAAATCCGTGACGAAGTTTACGTGACCGCCATGTTCGGAGGTATTGGATCCGGCTCCATGACAGCTCTCGCATTTGTTGATGAAGCCGTTCACCATGGCGCTGGAGGGGTCCATATGGTTGCTGTGGCTGCCGGTGTTGGGCGCCGAATTGACCAGGGCGCCATCGTCGGTGCCGTTGTAATGGCAGATGGTGCAGGTCGCAGGGCCGCTGTTCCAGACCGGGGTGGTGCGGCCGTAGTGACAGGAGACGTTAGAGCAGGTGCCGTAGACTGCGCTCGGCGCCAGGGTGCCGGACTCCCCGGTCGTCGATCCGTTGTAGGTTGCAAGGGAGCCGGTGTTCGGCGCGTCGGTAAGGTCCCACTTGACACTGCCGTTGACGTGGCCGTTGCTGCCCGGGGTCGGGGTGCTGCCGTGGCAGATGGTGCAGGCTTGCCCCATTTGGCCGACATGGGTGGTGTGACTGTAACCGGGCGGCGTGTTGGAGGCGCTGGTGCCATGGCAGGAATTACAGGTGATATTGCCGTTCCATTGGGGGTTGCTGCCGCCCATGTTATCGGTGCCGCCGTGGCAGTAGATATTTTCGCAGGTCATGGTGCCTTGACCGGCTGTGGGCAGCCAACTCCCACTGCCGTAGGAGACGCCGTCCTGACCGGTGTAATTGCCGGCCGTGGCGGCCGGCTCGCTGGAATCGAACACCTTGAACTCATGGTTGATATCCTGCTTGCCGCCGATCTCTCCGGGCATCTCGCCCGGGGAGCGGTAGCCATTATGGCAGTACTCGCAGGGGTATTCGAGCACCACGACGTGCTTGTAGTGGGTGCCGGGGGTGGTGGAGCCGGTCTGCGCCGGGATATCGGCCAGGCCGTTGGGCCCGCCAATCGTCGCTTCGAGAGGCGGATTGCCGTGGCAGCCGTCGCAGGAAGCAGTGAAGCCGAGGCTGTGGCGGTGGCAGTCGGTGCAGTCGCGGTCAGGAAAGTGATTGTAAGTGGTCTGTTTGGTCAACGGCCCGCCGGCATCTGGGTCTGCCTCGGTATCGTAGCGGTGGTACATGGTGATCGAGTGGCAGACCTCGCAGGGGCTAACACTTCCGGTGCGGCCAATCCCGGCCGGAGCAGGGTCGTAACCGTCTGCGTTGGTATAGTCGTCGTTGCCCCAGTCGCCGGAACCGTCCCGGGCGTCCTGGAAGGTAATGGGCAGGCTCGCCAGGCCGCTTGTGCCCCAGGTTGCATCAGGCGAGAGGGCGGGCATGTCGATGGTGCCCTTCATCCACTTGATGTTGGGGCCGCCCTTTTCGTGGCAGGTCAGGCAGTCGAAGTTGCCGTACTTGGAGCCGGTCTCGCTGGTGCCCCATTTGCCGCCCCACTTGGTGGAGCCGGTGGTGACGCTGTTGTGGGTGATGGGCGAAACCAGAAAGACATTGGTGGTGACCGTACCCGTGGTCTTTGGCGAGTTATGGGCTCCGTCTGGATCTTCAATCGAGGTGATTGTCAGGGTGGTGTTCTTGGAGACCCATTCGGAGGCCCCGGCGGTGGCTTCCACCGCCAGCTCGATGGTTGTTGATGCGCGACCGTTGAGCATGATACCGGTGTTGCTGCCGACGGGGTTGAAGTCCGAGGCGACAAAATCCCCATTGACCGGGTCTGAGGTAATGTCGACGTCGAATGTCGTGGGAGAGCAGTTAAAGCTGTCCTCGTTGCGGATGGTCACGGTGTAGGGGACGACGCGGCCGGCCCCGACGTAGTTGGTATCCTTGTCGAAGCTGATCGAGGGGGGGTTGCGGATGCAGGTGTTGTCGAACTCAACCGCGTTGACTGCAGTGATCATGTTGCCGCAGTCGGTGTCGGAGCCGCTGACCTCGAAGGTGACTGATTCGGGGGACGAGGTGCCGTGACCGGTGCTGTCATAACTTGTCGGGTCACCGGCATAGGGGACCCCATTGATCTTATAGGTGAAGCTGCCGACGTTGCCGGTGGTGGTGTAGAGGCTGGTCAAATCGACTGTGCCACCGCTCGATTGGCCTGTGAGGACGGTGATCGTCGAAGGGGTGGGGTCATTGCAGGTATTATCGACGGTAATGGTTTGCGAGGCGCTGACGACGCTGCCGCCGCAGTCGGGATCGATACCGGTGACCTTCAAGGTCACTTCCGCTGTCGGGCCTGTGCCATACCCCATGCTGTTCCAGGGCGAGTTGACCGTCTGGCCGTTGATCTGATAGCTGAAGGTGCCGACGTTGCCACCTGTGCTGTAGAGGGCCGGCAGGGACACAGACGTACCGGAGATGGTTTGGGACGCCGGGATAGTGATGGACGAAGTTGTGGCGTCAACGCAGGAATTGTAGGTGAAGGTGTTGGTGCCGAATGTTGAGCCTGATTTGATCGAAATGCCGTAATCCCCGTCAGTCCAGGCGGTTCCGGGGCCGTCGGTGTCGATACTGGTGGAGACGCTGGTCCAGGCGTCGGTCATGCCGCTGGTGCCGGCGGGCATGAACATGAAGTTGTCGAACTCGGCGGTGTTGTCCTGGGCGGCGTTGGCCGAGGTGACGGCCAGGCCGATAATCACCGGGTCAGTCATGTTCACCGTGGCATTGCCGATCAGGTTCCAGGTTGATCCGTCTTCTGAATAATAGCCGGTAAAGGTGTCTCCAGAACGAACGATGCGGACCCACTCTGGGGTGACCACACCTGCAGCCAGGGTGTTTTGCGAAGTGGCGCCGCTGGTGAGACGACGGTAGAAGCCTGCGCCGTTGGATCGGGTTATCAAAGCCATTGCATGCTGACTGTTGGCTGCCAGGGTCTGGCGGACCATGATGCCGGCCTTGGCGAAACCTGCGGTGTTCATCAGCGACTTGACGTGAACGTCGATGGTGAAATCGCCGGAAATCCCGCTCTGGTAGAGGTAGGAGAAAAAGTCTGAGGTTCCCCAGATATTCTGCCCGCTGCCGGTCAGGTTGAGAACTCCGTTGACGATGGATGGGGCCGGGGTGGTGTCGCCGCCGACATCGGTTTTGGTCCACTTGCTGTCAACGGAAAAGCTGTTGAAGCCGTCGCTCTCCCCACCCATGGCGCGATACGTCAGGCTGCCCAGACCGGTACTGTATTCAATTTCGTCGGGGCTGGTGGCTGTGCCATTGACCAGATCGACGGGGTTTCCATTGACCTGCTGACCGTCTGGGATGTTGATTTCACCGGCTCCAGGTCCGGCTCCGGAAAAATCTAGCGCGGGAAAGCCAGAAGGAGCGCCAGAAATGCTCCCTTCGGAAATTTCAGCTGGTAGGCCCTGGTCGGTGCGGATAATGAAAATCGAGTCGGTATGTTGACCATTTTCCCTGGGCCAGAGATTGATGGTGTGATTTCCCAGGGTGATGCTGGCCTGGTTGGTACCGTTTTGCAGCTGGGTGGTCCACTGCCAGACGTTATCGCCTGCTGGGGTCAGAGCGCCCATGACTACGCCATCGATGCCCCAGAAGGTCGAGTCGCCACCACCTGCACCTGCCGCATCGCGGGAGCGCAGCCAGATCTGGTAGGTGCCGCCTGCGGTGAAGTCGACCGGAAAATCGACCCGCGAGCCGTTGGGCTGGGTGCCGGTGCCGCCGTTGGTTGTGAAGAGGTACCCGGTGCCCTGATATCCGGTAACGCCGGTCTGGATTTCCCAGGCCCAGGGGTTGGGGGCGCCCATGGCGGTATAGTCTTCGGCCTCGATGTAGGCCCCTGCGGGGTCGACAGTTGGGACCGCAGCTTGGGCACTGACTGTCACGGCAACGGTTAACAGGGTTAGAAGGAGGAAGCCCCACAGCCATCTCAAATCCAGGGCACGGGCCTTGGTCCCGATATTTCTGGTTTGCCTCGTTCCTTGAGTGATCATCTGGCACCCCTTTATGTATTGAATTTTCACCGTCATGACGGGTTCCTTTTGCAAACTCTGAGCCGTTTTCATACATGCACCCTATTTCGGCAAGCGGGTGTGGCAGTCGATGCACATGATCGAACCGTCTTCCCAATCGACCGGAACCTTGTCGACCCGGCCTGCCTCCCAAAGGTGGCAGGCCGCGGTGCATGTCTTGTCGCCGCTGTTCCAGGTGGCCAGGTTGTCGAGGGTGTTGGTTGTTTGGTCGTAGGACAGTCCGGAGGTCGCCTTGTAGCCGCTCGGGCGGCTCCAGTTGTTGCCCAGCTCGTTCACGTCGGCCAAGTCGTCCCGGATCTGGGCCTTGGACTTGACCACCTGGGGGAAGAAGACGACATCGACTGAGCCGTTGAGGTGGGTCGTGTGGCTGTCGAGTTCGATGGCGGCGTTACCTTCCCATTTGTCGCTGTCGGCCGGGGTGGCAACTGCGATATGGCAGCTGCTGCAGCTGTTGCTGTTGTTGGCATTGTACTGAACCTTGACGGTGCTCCAGTGGCAGACATGGCAGTTGAGCACGGTGGATGTCGACGGCGTACCGTTGCCGCCGGTGTTGCCGCCGTGGCCCCGGAGCTGATCGATGGTACCGGTCAGGCCGCCATCGTAGGGATCTGCATCCTCCACTGGGAAGAACCCGGTCAGCCCCGAGTAAACCGCATCGTAATGGAAGCCGACCTCATGCTCGTGATGGGCGTTGCTCGCTGGCGAGTTGGCGTGGCAGCCGGCGCAGGAGTCGCCGGGGAAG
>CALZIC010000043.1 GCA_945787285.1 uncultured Desulfuromonadales bacterium | reverse complement strand
GTGCCGGACCGTCGAGGTTTTTAATCCGGGGTGGTGTGGTCTTCGCGACACAGGTTTTGTGGTTAATTGGTCATTCAGCGATTGTGATTTGCCTCGTTGCGTCGCTGTGGGCGCACCTTGGTTGGCGGGGTTTAATTTGCCGGCTTTCTTTTTAGCCCATTTTTTCTAACTTGGGATTGGGTTTTAATAAATTTAAACCGAGTGATTACTTAAGCTTTTGATTTTTAGTAGGAAAGTGGGGCTTTTTTGTTCGGAAAAGTTGTGTGCCAGTGGCATGTTTTGTGCTCTTTATGTGTGGCGGGAGAAGAAAGAAGGTGTCCAACGAAAGGGAACTAGATGAAAAGATCAAGCCTGCCTGTTCTGCTGTTTCTCGCCCTGCTGGTTTTGCCGGCACCCTTTGCATTCTGTGCCGATTTGCCGGGATTCGGCTCACGTTCGGTTTCTTCAAACCAGGCACCCGAAGCTGTGGTGGCCATGCAGTTGGCTTCTCCAGGCAGTTACGAGAGCGACTCCCTCCTCGCCAGCATGTTCTATTTGCTGGAGAGCGACGTGGAGTACTCGGTCAACGAGTCCACCTCGGTGATTGTCGCCTGCAATCCCTTTGAAACGCAGGACACCGACGCTCATGTCTATCATCCCGTTAGCAACATCTCTGTCGGACTGAGAGTTTCCTTCTAAGCCGAACTCGCCGTACGTACCCTGCCTGAGACTGCCGGAGCGATTCCCCCTCCACTCGTTCGTCGTTCCGGTGCCATACCCTTTCGATCCCGCCCCTCCTGCCGGCCCCTGTGGCCGTCTTTTTTTTACCTCCGATCCCCCTGAAAAGACTGAGAGCCCTGCACACGCTCAAGAAACGGCTTTTTCTTTGCCATGTCCGCATGCCATCGGCTATCCTGCAACATTCATCTGACGCCTACTGATGCCTGAAGGATCTGCCATGGTTAAATATTGTTGCGCCTTGCGCTGCCCGGCAGGGGCGCGAGCCTTACTGCCGTTGCTGGCGCTTATGTATTTATTCGCTTCTCCTGTCTCGGTCGCCTATGCGGGAAGCAACTCGGTTGACGCGGCCAGCATGAGCATGGGGCTGTTCGGCGGCCTGGCCCTCTTTCTGTTCGGTATGGACCAGATGACCGACGCTCTGAAGGCGGTGGCCGGGGAAGGGATGAAGGGGGTGCTGGCCCGACTGACCAGCAACCGTTTTACCGGCGCCCTGACCGGGGCCCTGGTGACGGCGGTCATTCAGTCTTCTTCAGTGACCAGCGTTCTGGTGGTCGGCTTTGTCAGCGCCGGCCTGATGTCGCTGGGGCAGTCGATTGGCGTCATCATGGGGGCGAATATCGGCACCACCATTACCGCCCAGATCGTCGCCTTCAAGGTCACCAAGATCGCCCTGCTCTTTATCGCCGTCGGTTTTGCCCTGCTTTTTTTTACCGGCAGGGAGCGCTGGCGACAATACGGCGGGGTGATCATGGGACTGGGGATGGTTTTTTACGGCATGAACGTCATGAGCGACGCCATGGCCCCTTTGCGCTCCTACGAGCCGTTCATCCATTTCATGATCGCCATGGAAAACCCGATGATCGGCATTGCCCTGGGCGGTCTTTTCACCGCCCTGGTGCAATCGTCATCGGCTACCACCGGTATCGTCATCGTCATGGCCAGCCAGGGGTTCATCACCCTTCCGGCCGGCATTGCCCTGGCGCTCGGGGCCAATATCGGCACCTGTGTCACCGCGGTGCTCGCGGCCATCGGAAAACCGCGCAACGCCCTGCGGGCCGCTTCGGTTCACGTTATTTTCAATGTGCTGGGGGTGGTCATCTGGATCGGGTTTATCGATCACCTGGCCGACCTGGCCATCTGGATTTCACCGCTTCGCCCCGAACTCGAAGGGTTGGCGCGCCTGGGCGCCGAAACGCCCCGCCAGATCGCCAATGCCAACACCCTGTTCAACGTGGCCAACACCCTTCTTTTTATCGGCTTCACCAGCCCCTTGGCCAGCCTCGTTCAGACCCTCTTTCCCGATCTGCCCGAACCGGCCCAAAAGGAGGTCATCCGCCCCAAGTACCTCGATGACGATTTGATCGACACCCCGTCGATGGCTCTGGCCCTGGTGCGTCATGAGCTCGGTCGTCTCGGCGGGCATATCGAGCAGATGCTGGTCCAGGCGCGGCTTGCGCTGCAGGATGGCGACCTGCAGCGGCTCAAGGAGGTCGAGATCATGGACGATGATGTCGACATCCTTCATGCCGACATTACCGCCTACCTGAGCCGTATCGCCAAAGGATCGCTCACCGAAGAGGAGAACGGCGAATTTTTTCAGCTCACCCACGCCGCGGATAACCTCGAGGGGATCGGCGATGTCATCGAAAAGGACCTCGTATCGGTCGGGGAAAAGATGATTCGGGACAATCTGCAGCCGAGCGAAGTGATGTGGCGCCTGCTGAACGAACTCTATGACGATGTGGCCATCGCCCTGCAGGGTGCCATAAGGGCCGTGGCCGAGAACGATTTTAAAGCGGCGCAGGAAGTCATCGCCATGCGCAAACAGATTTACGTGCGGGTTGAGGCGGCCTTCAGGCGTCAGACCGAAAGCCTTGCCTACAGCACCGAAACCCGCCTGGCGACGCTGCGTGCCGAATTCGACATCACCGACAAGACCAAGCGCATCTACACCCTGTGCAAGCGCATTGCCCGACTGGTTGTTCCTCTGGGCCCCGGCGTCAAGGATGATTGATGCGGCGCTGGCGGTCGGTGCCTACCCGGCGGGCGCTTGCGCTTTGTCAGACTAAGTTGTTGTATCTACTTGTCTCATGGCCTTGTTGTAGGTAAACTTCTGATTTATACCTGAATCCGTGAGTTCTGACCGGGTAATAGCGCAAGTCATTGACCTGCCTAAGCGTTCCAAAAATCACCGACGAACCTATGGGTGCGTCTCAGATTTTTGGAACGCTTAGGCAGGCCAAGCACTTACACTCTTTTCACGCCCCGATCTCACGGAATCAGGTTCAACTTCAATCGGAGGGAGATCTTTAATGCAAACATACGTCAGCCGGCGTTCCGGCCTGTTGTTGATCCTTGCGGTGGCCCTGTGGCTTCTGCCCGGATGCTCGCAGGTTTACTTCAATACCATGGAGAAGTTCGGTATTCACAAGCGGGATATTCTGGTCGACCGGGTCGAGGAAGCCCGGGACGCCCAGCAGGATGCCAAGGAGCAGTTTCAGACCGCGCTCGAAAAATTTACCGAACTCACCGGTTTTTCCGGCGGAACGCTTGAAACCAAGTACAACAAGCTCAACGCCGAATATGAGCGGAGCAGCGCCCGGGCCGATGAGGTCCGCAATCGCATTGCCGCGGTGGAAGATGTGGCCGAGGCGCTGTTCAGGGAGTGGGAGGGGGAGCTGGGGCAATACAGCAGCGCCAGCCTGCGCCGCTCGAGCCAGCAGCAGCTTGACCAGACCCGCCGCCGCTACTCGCAGCTGATCGGCGCCATGCACAGGGCCGAGAAAAAGATCGCGCCGGTGCTGACGGTTTTTCACGACCAGGTTCTGTTTCTCAAGCACAATCTCAACGCCCAGGCAATCGCCTCTCTGCGCAGCGAATTGACGACCATGGAGACCGATATCGCTGCGCTGGTTCGCGAGATGGAGGTCTCGATCGACGAAGCCGATGCGTTCATCTCGGCCATGGCCAAAGAGCAATAGAGCCGTTCCACCGGGCATTCTGGAACAGGCAAAGGGGGCCCGCAGGCCCCCTTTGCCCGTTCCGGTGACTTTTATAGGGAGGAGGGCTGTCAGGTGAAACAGCGCAGGGCTCATGGTTCCGTTTTGCTTTGGGCGATAAGGCTCGGCTGCGTCTTTCTGCAGGCCGGGTCGCTGCTCATTGGCTGTTCGACCGAACCGGGCGCGGACGCTTTTGTCGATGACCGGGCGGCACTTCTGACGGCCACCGGCAGGGAGCGGATCGCCGATTACTACCGCAAGCTGTATCAGGACTTCGACATTCATCTCAAGGTGGCGACACTCAAGGAGAGCCCGACCGATCTCGATGCTGTCGCGGTCATGCTCTTTGCAGAATATGCGCTGGGCAGCAAGACGCGAGGGGCCAATGGGGTGTTGCTGCTGGTCGACCCCGAAGGGCGCAGGGTACGGATGGAGATCGGTTATGATCTCGAGGGGGTCTTTCCCGATGGTTTTGTCGGGTATGTCGAAGAGCGGCAGATGGCTCCGTTTTTCAGAGCCGGCAGGGTCGGGGACGGTGTCGAGGCGACGGTCGAGTTGCTGGTTGGAAAAGTGCTCGGCGCAATCGACGAGGGGAGCTACCTGCCGGAAGAGGAAAAAGCGCGGCTCGGCCACCTGAGCGGCGGAGGCGGCGCGAAGCTTGAGGTCGGGATCGGGGAGGGGGAAAAGGACAGGGAATCCATTGGGAATGCCCGGGAGTTTGGCCCTCAGGCGACGCCCATGAAAACCCTGGAGACCTACCGCAGTGTCCTTGCCCGCCACATCAAAGATCCTGAACTGGGGATTTACACGGAGGAGAGCCGAAAGTTCTTCCGCCAGTGGCTGGTCACCGATGCCCAGCAGAGCAATGAACTGCGAGGCCTTCAAAGAGCCCTTTTACGGGCTGAGGTGTTTGAGGAAGAGACCCGGGCGGTGATACGGTTTGCCATTGGAGATCGGCAGAGCGCCCCTTACCTGCTGCGCCGAGACGGGGGAGGGTGGAGGCTCGACTTTGCCGTCATGAGTCGGCTGATCGGGTTCAACCACAAGAACCAGTGGTATTTCCGCAGCCGGGACCATGACTTCATGTTCGCCTTTGCCGACTGGCGGTTTGACCGTCACGGTTTTCCGCACCGGAATTAGTCAGTTGAGCAGGGTGTGTTCGAGCAGGATTTTCAGCCCGATGCCGCAGAGCACCAGGCCGCCGATGATCTCCACCCGCTTGCCCCAGATCGATCCGATGCGGCTGCCGAGGAGCATGCCGGCGGTAGTGAGGATGCCGCAGACGACGCCGATGACTGCAGCCGGCATCCAGATCGAAACGCCGAGCATACCCAGGGTCAGGCCGACGGCCAGCGCGTCGATGCTGGTGGCGACCGAAAGCATGACCATGGTCAGCCCGCGGGTCGGGTCGCTGGTCGTTTCCTCTTCGTCCTCGTTTTCGGCCAAGGCCTCGTGGATCATTTTTATGCCTACGAACGCCAGCAGAAAAAAGGCGACCCAGTGGTCGTAGGCCTCGATCCAGTCCTTTACGGTCAGGCCGGCCAGCCAGCCCAAAACCGGCATCATGGCCTGGAACAGGCCGAAGTGAAAACCGAAGCGAAACAGGTGCCGCCCGGTGATCCGTTCGAGGACGACGCCTGCGGCCAGGGCCACGGCAAAGGCGTCCATCGCCAGGGCGATGGCGATTCCCAGCAGGGTCATGATATCCATATTGTTTCATCCTTGTTGTAAATAGCGCGCAGGGGAGATTCTGTTTCGCGGCGGAGATTTTGTCAACCCTGTAGGTCGTCATGCCCCCGGGGGGGCGCCCGTTTCTGTGGCGCAAGCAGGCCTGTGCGCTGGACAAATGGCGCCGGTCAAAGTGCTTGCTTTATCACCGGTGATCTGATAAAAGTTGCCTTTCAATCAAGGTTCTAAGGAGGAGCTCGACATATGGGTTTACTGGAAGGAAAACGCGGCATCATCTTTGGTGTGGCCAACGATATGAGCATCGCCTGGGGGATTGCCCAGCAGCTCAAGGCTGAAGGGGCGACTCTCGCCTTCACCTATCTCAACGATTCCCTGGAAAAGCGGGTCCGCCCCCTGGCCGAGAGCCTCGGTGCCGACCAGATTCTCCCTTGTGACGTGACCAATGACGAAGATATCGAAGCGGTTTTCAAGACTCTTGAAAAAGAGTGGGGCAGCCTCGATTTCGTTGTTCATGCCGTCGCCTTCGCCAACCGCGAAGACCTCAAGCACGGCTTCAGCCAGACCAGCCGGGCCGGGTTTCAGCTCGCCCTCGACATCAGCGCCTACTCGCTGGTCGCCATGACTCGCTATGCCGTTCCGCTTATGAACAAGGGCGGCAGCATCGTTACCATGACCTACCTTGGCGCCGAGCGGGTTATCCCCAACTACAACGTCATGGGTGTCGCCAAGGCGGCTCTCGAGGCTTCGGTTCGTTACCTGGCCGCCGAACTCGGCGAGAAGAATATTCGCGTCAACGCCGTTTCCGCCGGTCCGATCAAGACCCTGGCCGCTTCCGGCATCGCAAATTTCCGCGAAAAACTCAAGCTGATGGACGAGCGGGCTCCCCTGCGGCGCTGCGTTACCCAGGAAGAAGTTGGCAAGGCCAGCCTTTACCTGCTGTCCGACCTGGCCAGCGGCGTGACCGGGGAAGTTCATTACGTCGACTCCGGTTACAACATCCAGGGTGCATAAAAGACCTGAATATCGTATGAAGCAAAGGGGCCCCTCGGGGCCCCTTTTTTCGTAAAAATGGAAAATTTGTCAGTTTTGAGGAAATTCGGGTGATTCACGGCAACCTCGCAGGACTCAAATCGAGCCAGATTCAGGCTCTCGAACGCATCTACCGCAGGAAGGTTCCCACCGGCGAGTTTATAACCCCGGAACTGGCCCGCTACCTGAGCGAGCGCTCTTTCGAAATGCGCCGCCAGGTCGGTGTGATCCTCGATCGCCAGGGCACGGTCAAGTACGTGATCGTCGGCGATGACCGCGAGATCGTGATTCCCGATCTGAGCGGCTATGCGCTGGGGCGCAGCGGGCTGCGCGGATTGCGCTGCATCCACACCCATCTCAAGGGCGAGCCGCTCTCCCAGGACGACCTGACCGACCTGGCGCTGCTGCGTCTCGACCTGATGGTGGCCGTCGAGGTCGGGGACAGCGGCTTTCCGGGACGGGTTTACTACGGTCACGTCCTACCGCCGGGAAGCGGCGCGCAGAGCGTCGAAACCCAGCAGGTCCCGTCGATTCAAGACTTTGACATGGATGCCGAAGGGTTTATCGGCGCCCTGGAGCAGGAACTCGAAAGAAAGATCGGCGAAACCATTGATCTTTCCGACACCCGTGAAAAGGCGATCCTCATCTCGGTCAGCCAGAACTCCCGTCAGGATATTGACGATTCCCTCGAGGAGCTCGAGGAATTGGCTCGAACCGCCGACGTTGTCGTTCTGGACCGGGTGGTCCAGCGTCCCCGCAAGATCAACCCCAAGTACCTGATGGGCGAGGGGAAGGTCAAGGAGGTGGTGATCCAGGCGTTGCAGAAGGGCGCCACCCTGTTGATCTTCGACCAGGACCTGACCCCCGTGCAGATCCGGACCATTTCCGCCATCACCGAAATCAAGGTCATCGACCGCAGTCAGCTGATTCTCGATATCTTCGCCCGGCGGGCTCACACCCTCGACGGCAAGGTGCAGGTCGAACTGGCCCAGTTGAAGTACATCCTCCCCCGCCTCTCGGGCAAGGGCTCGGGCATGTCGCGTCTGATGGGGGGGATCGGCGGGCGCGGACCGGGTGAAACCAAGCTCGAGATCGACCGGCGGCGCATCCGCGACCGTATCACCCGGCTCGAAAAACAGCTGGCCAGCCTGGCCAAGGGGCGCCTTCAGCGGCGTCAGAAGCGTATCCGCGCCGAAGTGCCGATCGTTTCGATCGTCGGCTATACCAATGCCGGCAAGTCGACCCTCCTCAACGCCCTGACCCAGAGTGCCGTCCTCACCGAGGACCTGCTTTTTGCCACCCTCGACACGTCGACCCGGCGGCTGCGATTTCCCATGGACCGCGAAGTGATTATCACCGACACCGTCGGATTTATTCGCAAGCTCCCCAAAAGCCTGATCGGCGCCTTCAAGGCGACCCTCGAAGAGTTGGAAGATGCCGACCTGCTGCTGCATGTGGTCGACCTTTCCAACCCCCGGTTCGAAGAACAGATCGCTGCTGTGGAGCGGATCTTGCAGGATCTAGATCTCGATCGCGCACCCCGGTTGCTTGTTTTCAACAAGGTCGACATGGTCACCGACGAGGAGATCGCCCCGCTCTGCCGCCGCTTTGGCGCCATTGCCGTGAGCGCGTTGAACCGGTCGAGTTTTACGGCCCTTCTGTCCGAACTGGAATACCGGTTCTGGCCAGGCGAAGAGTAACACTTTTTTTTCGATTGGTAAGGGAGTGTTGACCGATTCATTCCCTGTTTTTGGAGGTTTTACATGCAGACCCGTTGGATATTTCCAGTTTTTCTCCTGCTCGGAGGCTGTTTTTGGGGGGGGAGGCCGCAGCCGGTCGTTGCCGTTCCCACCGCTGTAGTTCCTGCTGCAACTCTTTCGGTGCCGGTGGTGCACGATCCGCCATTGGCCGTAATGGCCGTGGCCGAACCGGTGGCGGCGGAGACCAGCAAGGTGGTTGTCCAGTGTGAGACCTTGCCGGCCGGCGATGCCGAAGCCCTTGAGGACACGCTGATTCTGGTCCGGGCCGATCAGACATCGCCCGATGATGAAGGGGAGACGGTTCGCGCCGACGAGGTGACTTTTGACTTTCCCGTCGTTGAGAACGAAAAGGTCCGACATCGCGTCGATTATTATACCGGGCCCGCCCGGGGCGCCTTTACCCGCTGGCTGCAGCGTTCCGAGCGCTATCTTCCGATGATGAGAAAAATTTTCGCGGAGGAAGGACTTCCCCAGGATCTGGCCTATCTGGCCATGGTCGAGTCGGGCTTCAACACCAAGGCCTACAGCTGGGCCCATGCGGTCGGCCCCTGGCAGTTTATCGAAAGTACCGGCAAGGCCTATGGCCTGAAGAGCGACTGGTGGCGCGATGAACGTCGGGATTTCGAAAAATCGACCCGGGCCGCGGCCCGCTTTCTCAGAGACCTGCATAAACGCTTTAACGGTGACTGGTACCTTGCCGTGGCCGCCTACAATGCCGGCGGGGGCAAGATTTCCAAAGCGACCAAGATGTACCAGACCCGCGATTTCTGGAAACTGACCCACGGCAAGTACCTGCAGCCTGAAACCAAAAATTACATCCCCAAGTTCCTGGCCGTACTGATCGTGGCCAAGGATCAGGAAAAGCACGGTTTTGTCGATCTCGATTGTCTAAAGCCCCTGCAGTACGATGTGGTCAGCGTGCCGACGGTCACCGACCTCGACCTGGTGGCCAGGTTGTGCGGGGTCTCCTATGAGGAGATCAAGGGGCTCAATCCCGAGCTGAAGCGCTGGTGTACCCCGCCGGGAGTCAAGGACTATCAGCTGCGCATTCCGAAAGGGAGAAGGGCAGAATTCGAAATGGCCTACGCCCGGGTCCCCGAAGACCGCCGCGCCAACTACAAGCACCACAAGATCCGCAAGGGGGATACCCTGCGGGGGTTGGCAAAGAAGTACAATATCCGCGTCGATGACATTATCGACCTGAACAAAATCAAGGATCCCCGGACCTTGCGTATCGGCAAAGACCTGATCCTCCCCCTGCATGCCAGCTACAGCCGGCTGCCGGTCGATGAAATGCAGGACGATTATATCCGGACCCGTCGTCGCACCTACAAGGTGCGCAAGGGGGACAGTTTGTGGACAATCGGCAGGCGTTTTGACGTGACCGAGAAACAGTTGCGGGTATGGAATCGTCTGGGCTGGAGTAATACCATCCGTCCCGGGCAGACCCTGGTGGTCTCCGCCAAGGGGGCCAAGTCGGTCAAGCCGAAGCAAAAGGCAGCAAGCAGCAAGGGGTCGGTCAAAAAGACCGTTTACAGCGTCCGTTCCGGTGATACCCTGTGGGGGATCGGCCGCAAGTATGATGTTTCTACCGAAAGTATCCGTTCGTGGAACAACCTGTCGAAAAACCACGTCCTGCGTCCCGGCCAGACCCTGGTGCTCTCTGCCAGGGGCGCCCAGCCGTCCAGACCGCAACAGAAGGCAGAACGCGAGAAAGGGCCGGTCAAAAAGATCCTCTACAGCGTCCGTGCCGGCGATACCCTGTGGGATATCGGCCGTAAGTACGACGTCTCTACCGGAAGCATCCGCTCGTGGAACAACCTGCCGCAAAACCACGTCCTGCGTCCCGGTGACAAGCTGACCCTGATGGTCCACCAAGAGTACAGGGGGTGAGGTGGAAAAATCGCTTTTTCTGAACCGGCTCGAAGGGGATCTGCCCGAAGGTTATTCTCGTCTTTATTTCGGTTCCGAGTTCTGCCCCTGGACCCTGCCCGCCGCCGAGGATATCCTGAGGGCCCGCGACGCCGCCTTGAAGGCGGGGTGGCGGTTCACCCTGGCGACGCCGGTTTTTGGCGAATCGTCTCTGGAGGACCTCAAGGCCCTTCTGCAGCAGGTCGTTCCACATCTGGGCGAGGGGGATGAGGTCCTCGTCTCGGATCTGGGCGCCCTGGCCCTGGTCCGCGGGATTGACGACTCGCTGCCGGTTCTATTGGGGCGGGCTCTCTCGGGGCAGAAGCGTGGCCCGCGTATTCTCGATCTGTCGTTGAAAGAGGACCAGCTCAACTATTTCCGAAAGGGAGCGTGGTACGGGAGCGAGTCGGTTGCACTGCTGACCGAACTCGGCATCAATCGCGTAGAGCTCGACAATCTACTGCAGGGGCTCGCACCGCTCCCCGGCGGCCTTGCCGGTTCGCTGCATTATCCCTACGCCATGGTGACCTCGAGTCGCAACTGCCCTTCGCGGTCGGGCCCGGGCGCCGGGCGCTGCGGCTGCACCTGCGGCGAGGTGTTCACCCTCTCCTCAGGGCAGAGCCGCCTGCCTCTGCTTCAGGGGGGGAACACCCAGTTCCTAGAGAATAACCTCCTGCCTGAAAACCTTGACGAACTCCGGATCGACCGCCTCGTTTACCATCCCCGTCTCCCGCGCTGAGACGACTGAGCTCTATTTTCATCTTTGCCGGGTTCTCCCTTTGACTTTTTACAGGGAGGTTGCTAAATTATGTGCGCTCGAACCCGGCCCGTCTGCAGTTATTCAGGCCATATTATCGGGAAAGCCAACCTCTGGTTATCTTCCATGTGTTACTGCAAAACATTCAATTACGTCCGGAAAGGATACTCAAGGGATGCTTAATATCGTCATCTGTCTGCTGGTGAGTGCCGTCGTCAATGTCTGCCTGACGACCTTTACCAAGCTTGATGTCATGTACAGCTACGCCGCTGGCTTCGTCACGTTTCTGCTCCTCTATTTCCTGATTACCCGCTATATCATGAAGAAGGTCGGCGGCCTGATGGAATCGGCCCAGCGTGACCTGCAGGCCGGCCGCACCGAGAAGGCCGTTAAGACCCTTCAGGGCGGTTTCAAGTATTCCAACTGGCAGTTCTATGTTAAGGGCCAGCTCAATTCGCAGATCGGCATGATCCTTTACCTGAAAAAGGATTTTTCCCCGGCTTTCGAATACCTTCAGAAAGGTTTCGTTCGACACTGGATTTCCATGGGAATGCTCGGAATCTGCTACATGAAACGGAATAAAGCCGGCAAAATGATCGAAACCTTTGATAAGGCGGCAGCGGCAACCAAAAAAGAGCCGTTGATCTGGAACCTCTACGCGTTCTGTCTTGAAAAAGTCGGGGAAAAAGCCAAGGCGATCGATATCCTTGAAAAGGGGCTGAAGAAGACCGGTGGCGATGAACGCCTGCAAGGGAATCTCGAGGCTCTCAAGGAAGGCAAAAAAATGAAAATGAAGGGCTATGGCGACCTCTGGTATCAGTTCCACCTTGAGAAGACCGGGGCCATTGTCAAGCAGCAGACCAAGGCGATGCAGGGACGTCGCAAGATTGTAAGGCGCTGATTGTGGCAAAGAAGAAAAAAAGAGCAGAGCCCGCTCCCCGGAGCTTTAACAACAACCCCTTCAGCGACCTGAAGGGGTTGTCCGTTTCGGGGGATGAAAAAGGGGAAAAAGAACGGATTTCTTCGCCGGCCCCGAAGCGCAAGAAGGCTGCACCCGATTCGGACGAGGAGACGACGGACTTCATCGAGGCCATGGAGCATCTTGGTGTCGCTCCCCGGGACGACGTGGCTGGCCTCTCGGGTAGAGTGGGGCACCATGAAGACCTCTGCCCGGGCAAAGTGGAGCAAGAAGTCGATGAGGTCGATGACGAGACCCTGTTCCTCTCTTCACTTGAAGGTTTTGACACCGTATTTACCGATGAAATCCCTGGGGAAAAGGTCGATTCTGCCGCGCCCAGGCGCATGAAACAGCTGCGCCAGGGGCAGCTTGTCCCCGAGGAGAGTCTGGACCTGCACGGCATGAGCCGGGAACAGGCCCGGGAAAAGGTGCGCTGGTTTCTCGACAACGCCGTCTATCACGGTAAAAAAACGGTACTGATTATCACCGGTCGAGGGCACGGCTCGTCCGGCGAGCCGGTGTTGCGCGGCGACATGGAGCGTTATTTAGACAGGGAGGCCAAGGCCTGGGTGCTGGAATGGGGGCGGGCGCCGAAGCAGTACGGCGGCGAAGGGGCGCTGGTCGCCTTTCTGAAAAGTCGCAAAAAGGCGGGTAAGTAGTGCCTG
>CALZIC010000042.1 GCA_945787285.1 uncultured Desulfuromonadales bacterium | reverse complement strand
CCGCCTGGCCCGCGGCTACACCGGCCGCGACAAGATCCTCAAGTTCGACGGCTGCTACCACGGCCACGCCGACTCCCTGCTGGTCAAGGCCGGCTCGGGCGCGGCGACCTTCGGCGTTCCCACCTCTCCCGGGGTCCCCGCCGACTTTGCCAAGCACACCCTGACCGCCACCTACAACGACCTCGACGAGACCAAGGCGATGGTCGCCGCCAACAAGGGCGAGATCGCCTGCATTATTCTCGAGCCGATCGCCGGCAACATGGGCTGCGTGGCACCTCGTCCCGGGTTCCTCGAGGGGCTGCGCCAGCTGTGCGACGCCGAGGGGATCGTGCTGATCATCGACGAGGTCATGACCGGTTTCCGGGTCGCCTACGGCGGCGCCCAGGAGCGTTTCGGCGTGCGCGGCGACCTGGTCTGCCTCGGCAAGATCATCGGCGGCGGGCTCCCGGTCGGCGCCTTCGGCGGCAAGCGCGAGATCATGGAAAAACTCTCCCCCGACGGCGGGGTCTACCAGGCCGGCACCCTTTCGGGCAACCCCCTGGCCATGAGTGCCGGCATCGCCACCCTGAACCTGCTCAAACAAGACGGTTTCTACGACATTATCGAGCAGAAGAGCGCCTACCTCGAAAAGGGCTTGCGGGAAGCGGCCAGTGAGGCCGGGGCCGCTACTTCGCTGCAGCGGGTCGGCGGCATGTTCTGCACTTACTTCCAGGCCGAGGAGGTCTTCAACTTCGCCGACGTCACACCTGAGGCGCCGCAGATCTTCGCCAAATTCTTCCGCGCCATGCTCGAAGAGGGGATCAACCTCGCCCCCAGCCAGTATGAGGCCGGATTCATGAGCGCCGCGCATTCCACCGAAGATCTCGACCGCACCATCGAGGCGGCCCGCAAGGCGTTCAAGTCGCTGTAAGGCACTTTCGCACCGAACAAAAAGCCCGGCAGGTCTGCAGACCGCCGGGCTTTTTTTATCTTCGCCTCCGAGAGATTTTAGAGTCCAATCACTGCCCTCTGCCCTCTGCCCTCTTCTCACTCCTCACTCCTCACTCCTCACTCCTCACTCCTCACTCCTCACTCCTCACTCCTCACTCCTCACTCCTCACTCCTCACTGGTGTTCGCGGTCGGCTTCTTCGCTGGAAGCTTCGGTTTGGTCTCCGGAGACTCGTGGGAAACCAGCTCGCCGACGAACAGGCTGCCGTTGTGAACGAAGAGGCAGGAGGGGAGCCCTTCAGCCAGCTCGCTGAGGCGGCGGGCGTAGTCCAGCTCGTTCCCCGGCTCCGGCGACGCCAGCCCCATCACCACCAGGTCGGCGGCGGCGCTCTCGGTGTGGATCATATCGGTGACGCTGACATCGGTTGATTTGACCATCACCTCGATCTCTGCGGTGATGCGGATTTCCGGCAGCAGCTTGAGCAGAAAGGCCTCGGTCTGCTGTTTCATCAGTGGGTTGGAGGCGATGCTCAGCACGCGGATGCGTGCGTCGCGCCACTCGGGGGTGCGGGTCAGCAGGTAGGAGAGGAGCAGCATCAAATCGCCGTTGCGCTGCAGCCCACCCCACCAGATGTGGATCAGGCGCTGCTCCCCTTCGCGGCTGATGCGCAGCGGCTGCAAGCGGGTTAACAACAGGGACTGGTCGAGTTTGTCGAGGCGGCGGATGGTTTTGAGAAAGACCGCCAGGCGCTCCAGGCTGTCGGGCCAGCCGACCAGCACGGTGTTGCTCTCGATACCGGCAATGCCGTTGGCCTGGGCGACCGCCAGCATGCCGAGTTCAATATTCTGCACGATGTCGACTTCGCCGAAGGCGACGATCCCCTCGTTGTGCAGGGTCGCCTCGATCTGCTGCTGGCGCTTGCGGGTGTCGAGGTCGAGGTCGAGAATGTGCCCTTCGACCAGTTCGCAGACGGTCACCACTCCGCGGTCTTCGCAGAGCCGGGCGCCGAAACGGACCAGGTCGAGGCGCTTGTCGACGTTGCCGACGAAAATCAGAATGTGGGGACGCCAGTTGCGGGCGGTCATCGGCAGCCGGGCCAGGCGGATCAGCGACCAGCGGATGATCGTTTCGTAAATGTCGCGGCGCACGTCCCCCCAGCTTTTTTGACGCTCCCGGCGTTTGAGGGCCAGCCAGAGGATCAGTTCGATGGTCATGGCGGCGATGCTGGCCGGCAGGTTGATCAGGATCATCACCCCGAAACAGCCGAGCGCCCCGGCCAGGCTGATTGCCCAGTGAACCTGCATGCGCGGCCGCCAGGAGGGGTTGCCGGAGAGGGACTCGAGGGCGGCGACCAGGTTGACGGTACCGTAGACGGTGAGGAAAAACATCGTAACCACCGATGCCACGGTGTTGAGGTCGCCGAAAAAGATGGCCAGCAGGGCGATGCCGAGGGTGACGCAGATGCCGAGCACCGGCTCCTTGCTCCGCTCGGAGACTTCGGCCAGCCGCCCGGGGGCGAGGCGGTCCTTGGCCAGCGCCTGCAGGGTGCGCGGGGCGGCGAGCATCGAGCCGACCGCGGAGGAGAAGATCGCCCCCCACAGCCCGGGCAGCACCAGCCAGGGGCCGAAGGCGGCGAGCTCGGTCCAGATCAGCGGCTGGTCGCGCAGGGTCTGGGGGTCGCCGGCAAAAGCGAGAAAGAAGGGGATGACCATATAGACGGCAAAGCCGGTCAGGGTGGCGATCAGGGTGCCGCGGGGAATCGATTCCCGGGGGTTCTCGAGGTCGCCGGAGAGGCTGAGGCCGGCCATGATGCCGGTGACGGCCGGAAAGAAGATGGCGAAGACCGCCCAGAAGCTCTGCTCTGGCGGCGGGGTCGGGGTGAAAAAGGTCTCGAAGCTGCCGTGGTACAAGGTCCCCCCCATCAGGGCGAGGATCGACAGGGCGATCAGGGCCATGATCGGCAGTTGGGTCTTCAGGGCGAATCCGGCGCCGCGAAAGGCCAGGGCGCCGACGGCGAGGGTCAGCAGGAAGGCTGTGGCCTGTACCGGGATGCCGGGCCAGACAATGCGCAGCGATTCGGCCAGACCGTAGACATAGAGGGTGATGGAGAAGGCCTGGGAGAGAAAGAGGGGCAGGCCGATGGCGCCGCCGACCTCGAGCCCGAGGCTGCGGGAAATGATGAAATAGGCCCCCCCCACCCCGACCCGGCTGTTGGTGGCGACCGCCGAAAGGCACAGCGAGGTGATCAGGGTGATGCCGTTGGCCAGCACCACGATCGCCAGGGTGCCGAGCAGGCCGACCTGGCCGACCACCCAGCCGAAGCGCAGGTACATGATGACCCCGAGGATGGTCAGGGTCGTCGGCGTGAATACCCCGATAAAGGTGCCGAGACGCCCGGCTTTCGTTGCGGGAAGGCGAAAGGCGGGGCGTCTCGGTCTGCCTGGGCGGTTAGAGGGTTTGGCAGAATGTGCGGGCATGGCAGTCGACCATCGTCATCGGGTTGTGGGGTAAGGGGCTCGATCGGTCACAGGTTATTGCCCGAGCATGATCGCGAAGGGGTGCTCGAGCCCTTCCTGCGCCAGCAGGTCGGCGGCCGTCTGATATCCCCCTTCCAGCACCTCGTTCAGGCGGTAGCGGACCTGCAGGTAGACCAGCAGGGGCAGGTTGCCGGTCAGAGAGACACCGAAGGTGGTGAGGGAGTCGTGTGAGCTCTCATCTTCGAGCGCCCGGGCGAATTCCTGGGTGTCGGCCACGTAATGGGTCGGAAAGGCCACCACAGAGCGGTCGAGGCTTGCCATGAACAGTTGCCGGTCAAGATCGGTGAGCTGGCCGAAGTCGACGGCACACCAGTCGGCGGGGCGGGTGGAGAGGAGGCCGCGGCAGGAAAAGGGGCGCAGTGCATAGATCTCGCACGCGCCGTCTTCGCCGAGAAAGGGGCAGAAGCCAACCTCGCTGCGATGAAGTTTGAGGTAGTGTTTGAAGTCGGTGACGTCCCGGGTCAGTTCGATAAAGCGGGTGGCGTGCGTTTCAAGCCGCACCCGCTGTGACTCGGAGAGGTCTGCGGCGATCGCAAGCGCTTCGCTGAAGGTGGCGTTCACCGACAGGTTGCAGCACCCCTTGCACCCCCTGGCGCAATGGATAGCCCCGCCCTTCTGGCGGTAGTCCTCGAGCCAGCGGGCGATCTGCCGGTCCAGCAGGGTATGTCGTTCGGCGACCTTGTCGGTCAGGCTCTGCCACATGGCGTCTTCCTCGGGTTACAGGTGTCTTGAAAAGTAGCGCCTTTGTCGCAGAAGATCAAGCGCTACCCATGGTTTCAGTGCGAATTTACCAGCTTGCATCGCGGCGCGATTCCCCTTAACATGGGGGCCGTTTTTGCGACTCCAGGGAGGCTCAGGTGGCGATCGATCGACACAAGCATATGCTCCAGCGCTACAACAAGGAGCGCCAGCGCAATGTTCTGGCCACCCACGGGGACCATGAATTCGTCGTGGTGCTCGATAACCTCAAGGCGGGATTCAACGTTCCGAAGATTTTTCGCAGCGCCGAAGCCTTCGGGGCCCGCGAGGTGCACCTGGTCAATATCGGGCCCTTCGATCCGGCCCCCGCCAAGGGTGCCTTCCGCAAGGTTCCGGCCCGCTTCCATGACCATTTCGAGCCCTGCTGCCAGGACCTGCGCCGGCAGGGGTACCAGCTGTTCATGCTCGAACCCGAAGGGGAAAAGGCCCTGTCCGACTGCGCCTTGCCGCAAAAGTGCGCCTTTATTCTCGGCCACGAGGAGTTCGGCCTGAGCTTCGACCGCGCCGAGTTTCCCGAAATCCGCTCGCTGTACATTCCCCACCTCGGCAGCGTGCAGAGCCTGAACGTGAGCATCGCCGCCTCGATCGTGATGTACGAATACGTGCGCCAGTGGGGGAAGCAGGATGCCTGAGCGTTGACTTGTGTTTAATAGACCCGGAGTTTTCATGACCGTACCATCTCTCGATAATGTCTCCGTGATTCTGGTGGAGCCGCAACAGCCGGGTAATATCGGCATGGTCTGCCGGGCCATGGCCAATTTCGGCGCCAGCGATCTGCGCCTGGTCAACCCCTGCCCCTACCTGCATCCGGAGGCCAAGAAGTTTGCCGTCGCCGCCGGTCCCCTGCTCGAGTCGGCCAGGGTCTTCCAAGGTCTGCCGGAGGCGATCGCCGATCTGCACCTCACCGTCGCCACTACCCGGCGCAGCGGCCAGCTGCGCGGAGAGCTCCTCGATATCGAGGAGGTTCCCGCCTTAAGGGGCGGTCTGCCCGCTTCGGCACGCATGGGGCTGGTCTTCGGCCGCGAGGATTCGGGCCTTTCCAGCGACGAGGTAGCCCTCTGCAGCCACGCCGCCACCGTTCAGACCGCGGACGAGGTCGGCTCGATCAACCTCGCCCAGGCGGTGCTCCTCTTTGTGCATGAGCTCGGCCGGCAGCCGGAAGGGGCGTCCGAGCCGCTCCGCGACTGTGCGCCCCAGGGAGAGCTCGAAGGGCTGTTCGGCCAGATGGAGACGATTCTTGAACGCATCGCCTTTCTCAACCCGAAGAAACCGGAAGGGGTGATGAACTCCCTGCGCCAGATCCATCACCGGGCGGCACTGGACAGCCGGGAGGTCAGCCTGCTGCGGGGGATGTGGAGCCAGCTGGCCTGGAGCATCCGCGACTGGAAAGGGCGCAAGCGGGGGGAGGGCTGAGGGGGTTTGTCGCCGGAAAAACCGGTTGACATCGCCAGGGCCGTATGCTATTTAATGCAGGTTTTTCACCCAGTGAATTTTGCGGAAACGAATAGGCTATGGCTGAAGATAAACGCCAACTCTTTAGAACCCTTGGGTTTTTGTCCAGTGTTGGCATCTCCATGGTGGCCGCGACCTTCATCGGTCTTGGAATGGGGTGGTGGCTGGACAAGAAGTTCGACACAGCCCCGTGGATGACCCTGATATTTCTTCTGCTCGGCATTGTTTCAGGTTTTCGTAACATCTTTATCTTGACGGCGCGCGAATTAAAGCGCCAGAAAGAGGAATCGCAGGACGACGGTGAAGAAGGATCAGGATGATCAACTGCTGGGTGAACTCTCCCGGCGCAACTGGATCATTCTGGCTGCCCTTGTCCTGATCAGCCTGCTCTGGCAATCGGTCCCGGTAACGCTGGGGTTGCTGGCCGGCGGGTTGGTCGCCATTGTCGGTTACTACTGGCGCTATTCTGCACTGCAGAGGCTGCTGGGACAATCCGAGCCAGGGGCGGCCAAGCGATTCCAGTTTTCTTACATTGTTCGTCTCGCAGCACTCGGTGCTGTGTTGTTTTTACTTATCGCCAAGGCGAAGGTCGACCTGGTCGCCCTTACCATTGGCCTTTCGGTGGTCGTCGTCAACATCCTGATTACCACCGTGAAGCGATCGATCTGATTGAGGAGGCAGTAACCGACCATGACGCATCCTTTTCTAATTCTCCAGTGGCTTGAAGAGCAGTTGCATACCCACATCGGCGAGCATGTAACCTACACCTGGTTCGTCATGCTGGTGCTGATTGTGGTCGCTTTTCTCGCTTCCCGCAGCATCAAGATGGTTCCCACCGGCGTGCAGAACTTCATGGAAGTTATCGTCACCGGCCTGGAGAACCTCATCGAAGAGACCATGGGGCCCAAAGGGAAGACCTACTTCCCCCTGCTGGCCTCTTTCGCTCTCTTTATCCTGGTGTCGAACCTGGTGGCGCTGGTTCCCGGCTTCTACCCCCCTACCGCCAACCTCAACACCAACTTCGCCCTGGCTCTGACCGTTTTCGCCATGACCCACATCATCGGCGTCAAGGAGCACGGCATCGGTTACTTCAAGCACTTCATGGGACCGATCCTGGCCCTGGCTCCGCTGATTTTTGTCATTGAGATCATCGGTCACCTGGCCCGTCCCCTTTCGCTCTCTCTGCGTCTTTTCGGTAACATGTACGGCCACGAGATCGTGCTGATGATCTTCTTTGCTCTCGTACCGTTCCTGTTGCCGGTACCGATGATGCTGATGGGGGTACTGGTTGCTCTCATCCAGACCTTCGTCTTTACCCTGCTGGCCATGATTTACATCGCCGGCGCCCTGGAAGAAGCTCACTAATTCGCTTCGGCGATTTAAACTCAGTCCTATATTGTATAGGAACAACAAACCCACAGGAAAAAGGAGTAGTACAATGGAATTTTTCGCATGGTGTATGATCGCTGCAGGTTTCGGTATGGCTATTGGTTCTTTCGGTACTGGTCTCGGCCAGGGTCTCGCTATCAAGAGTGCTGTTGAAGGTGTTGCTCGCAACCCCGGCGCTTCCGGTAAGATCCTCACCACCATGATGATCGGTCTGGCCATGATCGAGTCCCTCGCAATTTACGTCTTCGTTGTTGCCATGATCATCCTGTTCGCCAACCCGTTCACCGAGCAGGTTGTCGCACTGGCTTCCAAGTAAGTTCAGGCTGCACGGAAACAGAAAAGAGCGGGACGTCCCACCAGGGGCGTCCCGCTTTTTTTATTGGCGCCTGGAGAAAAAGGAAGGCCTCTGGCGGGACGCGACCCGCCGCTTTTCTGGTGTTTGGCAACAGCTGACAAGTTACGGTGTGAAAAACGTTCCACCCTACTGTGTCGGGCAAATTCGGGTCAGGGGTTGGCCATGACCCGGAAATAGAGTAGAATTCAGCGCTATGACCGAAACGATTAAAAAAATACCTCTCATCGGCGTCGACACCGGCGGAACCTTCACCGACCTGGTGATGGCTGACGACGGCCGGGTGCGGGTCCACAAGCTTCCGTCGACTCCGGACGACCCCTCGCGGGCGGTCCTTGAGGGGGTGCGCCAGCTGGCGGGCGACCGGCCCGCCCTGGTCTTTCACGGCTCGACCGTCGCCACCAACGCCCTGCTCGAGGGCAAAGGGGCTCCCACCTCCCTGGTGGTCACCGCCGGCTTCCGCGACCTCCTCGAGATCGGCCGGCAGAACCGCCCCCAGCTCTACGCCCTGCATCCGCGCCGCCACAAACCGCTCTGCCCGAGAAGCGCGGTCGTCGAAGTCTCCGAAAGGATTCTGGCTGACGGTTCGGTCGAAAAGGCGCTGCTGCCGGAAGAAGTCGAGCGGGTGGTCGCCGCGGTGCTGGCCACCGGTGCGTCTTCGGTGGCGGTCTGCCTGCTGCACGCCTATGCCAACCCCGTTCATGAGGAGGGCATCGCCCGGGCGCTCGAGCAGGCCGGGCTCAGAGTTTCGGTCTCCCACCGCATTCTCCCCGAATACCGGGAGTACGAGCGCGCCTCGACCACCGTGGTTAATGCGGCGGTCTCCCCGGTGATGACCGGCTACCTCGACCGTCTCTCGATCGGGCTGGGCGATAGCCCGCTGCGCATCATGCAGAGCAACGGCGGTTCGATCCGCGCCGCAACCGCCGGGGCCGAGGCGGTGCGCACCATCCTCTCCGGGCCGGCCGGCGGAATCGTCGGTGCTTTTCATTGCGGCCAGGCAGCCGGTTTCGGAAAAATTCTCACCTTCGACATGGGGGGGACCAGCACCGATGTCGGCCTCTGCTGCGACGAGATCCCCTACGCCTCCCAGACCGTGATTGCCGGCTGGCCGGTCAAGGTGCCGATGGTCGATATTCACACCGTCGGCGCCGGCGGAGGCTCCATCGCCCGCCTCGATGCGGGCGGAGCGCTGAGGGTCGGGCCGGAGAGCGCCGGCGCCGATCCCGGTCCCATCTGCTACGGCCGGGGAGAGAAGGTAACCGTCACCGACGCCAACCTCTACCTCGGGCGTCTGCAGGCCGACCGCTTTCTCGGCGGTCGCATGAAACTTAATACCCAAGGGTGCCGGCGGGGCATCGAGCAGCTGGCTGCAGAAGCCGGCATCACCCCGCTGCATCTGGCCGAAGGGGTCCTGGAGGTCGCCGAGGCGACCATGGCCGGGGCCCTGCGGGTGGTTTCGGTCGAAAAGGGGTACGATCCCAGGGAGTTCACCCTGCTGCCCTTCGGCGGGGCCGGCGGGCTGCATGCCTGCGCCCTGGCCGAGAAGCTGGGGGTTTCGCGTATTCTGATCCCGGTATTTCCGGGGATCCTTTCAGCCCTCGGCCTGGTCCTCTCCGACACCATCCGCGATTATACCCACTCGGTGCTGCGCGCCTCGACGATCAGCAACGACGAAATACGCCTCCTTTTCCAGCCCCTGGAGCAACAGGCCCTGGACGATATGCGGCAGGAGGGGTACCCGGCACAGGAGGTTGTCATCGAACGGGCCCTCGATATCCGCTACCGCGGGCAGTCCTTCGAGGTCACCGTCCCCTTCGAAGGCGACTGGGGCGAGGCCTTCCATCACCGGCACCAGCTCCTCTACGGCTACCGCAGCAGCGACCGGGCGACGGAAATCGTCACCCTGCGCCTGCGCGCGGTGGCCCGAGGGGAGGGCGACGCCCTGTCTCTGCCTCAGGCCTCCGCCGCGACCGGGCGGCCCCCGGTCATGGCCGATGTGACCCTCAGCGGCAGACCCTGCACGATCCCCCTGTTCGAAAGGGGGGACATCGCCTGCGGCCAGAACCTGGTCGGCCCGGCCCTGGTGGTCGAAGAAACGGCCACCCACCTGATCGGCTGCGCCTGGCAGGCGAGCTGCGACGAGCGGGGCAATCTGGTTCTGGAAAGGATGGCCCATGATTGACCCCATTCTGCTCGAAGTGCTGAAAAACCGCCTGACCTCTCTCACCGAGGAGATGGGGGCGGTGCTGATGCGTACCGCCTTTTCGCCCAACATCAAGGAGCGCCGCGATTTCTCCTGCGCCCTTTTCGATCGCCAGGGACAGATGGTGGCACAGGCGGCCCATATCCCGGTCCATCTCGGCTCGATGCCCCTCTCGGTGGCCGAGGCCATCGCCTACCCGGACCTGGCCCCTGGGGACATGATCCTGCTCAACGACCCGTATCGCGGGGGCACCCATCTCCCCGACCTGACCCTGGTGACCCCGGTCTTCAGCAGTGGTCCCCGTCCCGACTTCTACCTCGCCAACCGGGCCCACCATGCCGATGTCGGCGGAATGACCGCCGGCTCCCTGCCCCTCTCCGAGGAGATTTTTCAGGAAGGGCTGCGCATCCCGCCGGTAAAGATCGTCAAGGGGGGGACGCTCGACCCCGACCTGCTCAACCTCTTTCTCGCCAACGTGCGGACACCGGTGGAGCGCGAAGGGGACCTGACCGCGCAGATTGCCGCCAACCGCGTCGGCGAGCGCCGGCTGACCGAACTGGTGGAGCGGTACGGCCTCGAGGAGCTCGAGCGCTATTCCGGGGCCCTGATCGACTACGGCGAGAAAATGATGCGCGGGGTAATCGCCGGGATCCCCGATGGCCGCTACCCTTTTGCAGACACCCTCGACGATGACGGCGCCGAAAGCGGTCCGGTGCCGATCCGCTGCGTGCTGGTCGTTGACGGCAGCGTCGCCTGCGTCGACTTTTCCGACAGCGGCGACCAGGTGGCCGGATGCCTCAACGCGGTGCGCGCCATCACCCTGTCGGCGGTCTTCTATACCTTCCGCCTGCTGGCCCCCGATGTCATACCGAACAATGCCGGCTGCATGCGCCCGGTGCGGGTGGTGACCCGTCCGGGGTCGGTGGTCGACTGCTCCTTTCCGGCCGCGGTGGCCGGCGGCAACGTCGAAACCTCCCAGCGCCTGGTCGATGTGCTGCTCGGGGCGCTGGCCCAGGCGCTGCCGCAACGCATTCCGGCCGCCAGCTGCGGCACCATGAACAACCTGACCATCGGCGGGCACACCGAGGAGGGCGGCATGTTCGCCTACTACGAAACGATCGCCGGCGGGGCCGGCGGCGGGCCCGACGGAGCGGGGGCCTGCGGTATCCAGACCCACATGACCAATACCCTCAACACCCCCATCGAAGCCCTCGAGCACGCCTATCCGCTGCGGGTGCGGCGCTACCAGATGCGCGACGGATCGGGCGGGGAGGGGGCCTGGCGCGGCGGCGACGGGGTGATCAAGGCTGTTGAGCTTTTGCGCGATGCCCGCATTACCCTGATCAGCGACCGCCGAACCGGCGCTCCCTATGGCCTGCAGGGGGGGCAGCCCGGATCGTGCGGGCGCAACCTGCTGGTGCGGCAGGGGGAGACCCGCGAGCTGGCGGGCAAGGTTTCCCTTGCCGGCAGGCGGGGCGATCTGCTGGTGATCGAAACCCCCGGTGGCGGCGGTTGGGGCGAGCTATCCGACCCGCGCGGGGCAAAGAAGCCATGACCGATGGGGGCAGCGTGGCAATGAGAGATCTGCACGAGTTCGTTGCTCTGCTCGAAAGCCGGGGCGAGCTTTGCCGCATTGCGATCGAGGTCGACCCTGTTGAGGAAATCGCCGCGATCACCGACCGGGTCAGCAAGGGGGCGGCCGGCGGCAGGGCCCTTTGCTTCGAGCGGGTCAAGGGGCACCCCTTTGCGGTGCTGACCAACCTGTTCGGTTCAACCGAGCGCACCGCCTGGGCGTTGGGCGTCGACCACGTTGAAACCCTGGCCACGCGCTTTGCCGTCGATCTCGGCCACCAAAAAGGGCGCTCCTCGGAGGAACGGCTGGTGCGGCTGCTTCAGGAGCCGGCCTGGCAGCCGGTTGTGGTCGATCGGGCTCCCTGCCAACAGGTGATTGAGCGGCAAAAGGCCGATCTCGCCACGCTTCCGGCATTGCAGTCATGGCCGCTAGACGGCGGCCGCTACCTGACACTCCCCCAGGTCTTTACCCGCTCCCCGCAGGGGGGGCAGGCCAACTGCGGCATGTACCGCATCCAGATTCTCGATGCGCGCCACGGCGCCGTCCACTGGGGACAGGGGGCCGATGGCGCCCGCCACTTTGCCGCCTGGAAAGAGCGCGGCGAGCCGATGCCGATGGCGGTGGCGATCGGCGGAGACCCCCTGCTGACCTACGCCGCCGGGGTGCCGCTGCCGCCCGGAATCGACGAGGCGGCGTTTGCCGGCTACCTGGGGCAGCGGCCGGTGGAGATGGCCCGCTGCCTCAGCTGCGACCTCGAGGTGCCGGCCTCTGCCGAATTCGTCATCGAAGGAGAGGTGCTGCCCGACCGGCTGCAGACGGAGGGGCCTTTTGGCAACCATACCGGCTACTATGTCGCGGCCGCACCCGCCCCGGTCTTCAGAGTAACGGCCATCACCCGCACAAGGGATCCCCTGTATCCCGCCACGGTGGTCGGGCGCTCACCGATGGAGGACTGCTTCCTCGCCAAGGCGACCGAGCGCCTGCTCCTCCCGCTGCTGCGCATCGATTTTCCGGAACTGGTCGATCTCTCTTTTCCGCTCGAGGGCATTTTCCACGGCTGCGCCCTGGTTGGGGTCAAGGGGACTGGCCCCGGCAGGGGGCGCAGGCTGATTGAGGGGCTGTGGCGGCAGGGCCTGCTGCGCCATTCGAAACTGCTGGTGGCCGTCGATGCCGATGTCGATGTGCAGGACCCCTCGGCGGTCTTCTGGAAAGCGATCAACCACATCGACCCCCAGCGCGACGTGGTTATCGACGGTCAAAAAATCGGCATCGATGCCACCCACCAGGACGACCGGC
>CALZIC010000041.1 GCA_945787285.1 uncultured Desulfuromonadales bacterium | reverse complement strand
AGCCTGGCCGAAGAAACCATCCAGGCAACCAAGGGGAAAGGTCGCCCCCCGGCCTCGTCCTCAGGGAGCAGCCCCCAGCGCCTAGCCGAGGTGACGATCACCGAGGAGGACCGCATCCGCTGCGGAATCGATGAGTTCGACCGAGTGCTCGGCGGCGGCGTGGTTCCCGGCTCGCTGACCCTGATCGGCGGAGACCCCGGCATCGGCAAGTCAACCCTGCTGCTGCAGGCGACCAACCGCCTGGCCGGCGTCGGCCAGGCCCTGTACGTGACCGCCGAAGAGTCGACCCGTCAGGTCAAGCTGCGCGGCCAGCGACTCGGTGTCAGCGCCAATGATCTGTTTCTGCTCGCCGAAACCTCTCTCGAAGCGATCCTCGAGCGGGTCAAAGAGCTCAAACCTGATTTTTTGGTCATCGACTCGATCCAGACCATCTATACATCCAGTCTCGAATCGGCCCCCGGCAGCGTCAGCCAGGTGCGCGAATGCGCCGGCCGGCTGATGCAGGTTGCCAAGGGAGACGACATCCCCACCTTCATCGTCGGCCACGTCACCAAAGACGGTGCCATCGCCGGGCCGCGCATGCTAGAGCACATGGTCGACACCGTCCTTTATTTCGAGGGGGACGCGGGACACCCCTACCGGATCCTCAGGGCGGTCAAGAACCGCTTCGGCTCGACCAACGAGATCGGCGTCTTCGAGATGCGGGAACTGGGACTTTCCGAGGTGCAGAACCCCTCGGAGCTCTTTCTCGCCGAGCGCCCCGAAGGGGCCGCCGGCAGCGCCGTGGTCCCTTCGCTGGAGGGGAGCCGGCCGATCCTGGTCGAGCTTCAGGCGCTGGTCTCCGGCTCTTCTTTCGGCACCCCGCGCCGAACGACCATGGGGATTGACCACAACCGGGTTTCGCTGCTGGTTGCGGTGCTGGAAAAAAAGGTCGGGCTGTCGCTGCTGGCCCAGGATATTTTTCTCAACGTGGCCGGCGGGGTGCGCCTCGACGAGCCGGCCGTAGACCTCGGGGTGATGGCGGCGCTCGCCTCGAGCCACCTGAACAAACCGATTCCGCCACGCACCATTTTGTTCGGCGAGGTCGGCCTGGCCGGTGAAGTGCGGGCGGTTGCCCGCCCCGAGCTGCGCATCTCCGAGGCGGCCCGGCTCGGCTTCGACCGCTGCCTGGTGCCGGCCGGCAATCTGAAAAACCTCGAAGCCCCCAAGGGGATGGAACTGATCGGAGTGCGCACCGCCGAAGAGGCGATGGATGCAATATTTGAATAAAATCAGTGGACTGTGATCAGTGGTGAGTGGTCAGAAAATGGCACAAACTTCTCACTGCCCACTGCCCACTGCCCACTGCCCACGGAGGTTAAATTGTCCGACGATAAACTCACCCATTTTGATGACGAAGGCAAGGCGATCATGGTCGAAGTCGGAGACAAGACCCCGACCAAACGGGTCGCCGTGGCCTGCGGCGAGGTACATATGCTCGAGGCGACCCTGACCCGCATTCTCGACAGCAAGGTCGAAAAGGGGGATGTCTTCGGGATCGCCCGCATCGCCGGGATCATGGCGGCCAAAAAGACTCCCGAGCTGATTCCTCTTTGCCACCCCCTGCTGCTCACCTCGGTGTCCATCGAATTCGCCCCCCATCCCGGTGAGGGACGGGTCGACATCGAGGCAACGGTCAAGGTCTCGGGCAACACCGGGGTGGAAATGGAAGCTCTAACCGCCGTTTCCGCCGCGGCCCTGACGATTTACGACATGTGCAAAGCGGTCGACAAGGGAATGACCATCGCCAACATCCGCCTGATGGAAAAACACGGCGGCAAAAGCGGTTCTTTTGTACGAAACTAGGAGGCTGGCGAACTTTCCGTCAATTCAGACTGCCTCCTGTGGAAAATTATCGAAATACCTCCAGCATTTGTCGTTTGTTAGGTATTTTCGGCCCACAGATTGCAACTCCACATAACTTTGTTAAACTACACGCCGGACCAACGGCCTTAAGAGGTAACAAGTGGCACAGGAAATCGACTTCCACATCCGCAAACCGTTTCTGATCCCCCTGGGACTTCTGCTCCTCATGGTGATGGCCCTGTTCGTCATCTGCCTGGTGAATGGACAGCCGATCGCCAAGGTCATCATCCTCGGCTTTATCATTCTGCCGGTCGCAGGGCTCTTTGTCGAAAGCGCCTGCCGCAGGGCGAAAGTCACCTCGGATGGAATCACGGTCTTCAAACTGCTGCGCCAGAAAACCCTGAAGTTTGCCGAAATGACCGCCGTCGAAACGGTCATGGTGCGCAAGAGGGTTTTTCTGACTCTCTGCGTCGACGATGAATTCCTTATTCTTTCCAACGCCTATGCCGATTTTCCGCAACTGGTCGGCACCCTTCTCGAACGGGTCCCCCCGCAGGCGATCAGCGAGGAAACCCGGCAGATGGCCAAAGCTCCTCCGCTGAAAAGCACCGACATTATTACCTGCTGGCTGGCGGTGGCCCTGATGGCCTTTATTCTTTATATCCAACTGGGTGGCAAAATCTGACATCCCAAATTTTGTTGACTTGAATTTAAGCATCAATTAGGCTGTTAGAATTAAACAAAGCACAAGGGAGTACCCATATGGAGAAGGACCAACTCGAAGAGTTCCGCAAGATACTGCAGTCCCAGATCGACGGCCTGCTCAAAGAAGCCGGCAAAACCGTTTCGGAGATGACCGACGAAAAGACCAATTTTCCCGACCCCACAGACCGGGCATCGCTGGAATCGGACCGGAACTTCGAATTGCGCATCCGAGACCGCGAGCGCAAGCTGATCATTAAAATCAGGGAAGCGATGGAGCGGATCGACGAGGGCGAGTTCGGCATCTGCGACAGCTGCGGCGAAGATATCAGTTCTGGCCGATTGCGGGCCCGCCCCGTCACCACGCTCTGCATCGAGTGCAAGACCGAACAGGAACGCCAGGAACGAATCGGCTGATTGCCAATGCCAGAACTTTCCGAGAATTATTCGCGGCCTTCACCGGCCGGAACGCTTGATCGTTTCGAGATTCTCTACAAAGTCGCCCGCATTGGCAGCCGTGCATCCCTGGATATCGAGCAGGGATTAAAAGATATCCTGCAGACTCTCGTTCGCAGCCTATCTCTTGCTGACAGCACTTTTTTGTACCTGAGTCCCCGAAGCGGCGCGTTCACGCGCGCGATCTCCGCCTCGGACAATCTCCCCTGCCTTCCCTTTGATACCCCCCTCGCCGAGACCCCCACCGGGCGCGCCCTTCAGCTGAAGGAGCCCGTTTGCGAGGCGAATGCTTACAACCTCCCTGTCTTCTGCAGCGAACGGAGTTATGGAGTTCTCGTCATAGACCGCCTGAACGAGACCCCTCTTCCCCGCCAAACCCTCGACATTCTTACCGATGTCTGCACAGAAATAGCCAATCTTCTTCGCCTTGCCGATCAACGCGAAGAGGAAAACTGGCGCCTGGATCAGTCCACCATCATCTCGGACCTGAGCCATCAGCTCAACCATGCGCGCAACCTTAAAGACCTCCTGGAAACGACCGCCAAAAGCATACATCGCAAGATGAACGCGGCCTGCGTCATTTTGCGCCCCCTGATCGGGGGAACCCTGCTTGGCCGAAGCTGCCTAAGACTCAGCCCGGATTATCGCCAGTATCGCGCACTGTTTCAACAACAAGAGGAGGAACAAGCACCGGCTGTCCTCGACAAGCTCGGCCCGGTCTACTTCACTGACCTTTCTTTTGACCAGGAAGAGGGGTTTCCCGGGCAGATGGTCATCATCCCCCTGGCCTGCCACGGCCAAACCATGGGTAGTCTGACCCTCTTTTTTGGCGAACAGGACGAAGGTTTCGGTTTTGCGAACCAGGAAGCGACAAAGCATTTTTTCACCAGAATGGGGATGCAGATTGCCCATGCCCTGGAGCGCGTGGCGACCCTCGAGAGGCTCGAAACCCTTTCGGACGCCAATGATCAAAAATATAACCAGCTGTCCCTGCTGTACCGCAGTTCGCGTGCGATGCACAGCACCCTGCAGCTCAATGCACTGATGCATCTCATACTTTCAGCGGCTACCGTTCCGGCAGGAGGGGGGTTCGAGCGCGCGATCCTTTTCACCGTCAATGAACGCAGCGGAACCCTTCAGGGGATGCTCGGCGTTTCCCGGGAAACGGCCTCCCTGGTGCTGCCACCCACCTCAGACCCGCTCAAATGGGAGAACCCTGAACTCGACGACGAAACGCGCAGCGCCCAGATGGAAACCCCCTTCAACCAGCTGGTCAAGACCCAGAGACTGCCCCTCGATGCGGAGGACAATTCCCTGGCCCGGGCCGCCCTGACCGACCGGGTGATTATGGTGGCCGATCCGAAATCCGAACCGGCAGGGGGAGCCGGCCTGGCCAGGCAACTCGGTCTGGGCCCCTATGCCTGTGCCCCGCTGTGCGGCAACAATCACACAATGGGTGTCCTGGTGGTCGACAATCCTCAATCGAAGGAACCGATCGGGCTCGACCGCCTCAGATTTCTTGAACTGTTCGCCAATCAGGCGACCAATGCCATGGAAAACTCCATGCTGCTGCAACGCATCGAGGCCATGTATCGTGATCTCCACGAAACGCAGGAAAGACTGATTCAGGGCGAAAAGATGGCGGCACTCGGAGAAATGGCCGCCTCGATCGCCCACGAGTTGAGAACGCCGCTGGTTCCGATAGGAGGCTTCGCCAACCGTCTCAGACGCATCGTCGAGCCCTCAGGGAAAGCCCAGGAATACTGCGAAATTATCATCCGTGAGACGTTGCGCATGGAGCAGCTCCTCACAGAGATTCTCGCCTTTGCCAAACGGCAGATGCTCTGTATCGCCCAATGCCACATTCCCAACATCATCGACCGGTCGCTGCTCCTGTCGTCCGAGACCCTTCAAAGTGCCGATATCCGCACGATTCTCGAAGTTCAGGACGACCTCCCTCATACCCCTGCGGATGAACAGAAGCTGTTGCAGGTGCTCATCAACCTGATCGACAATGCCCGTCATGCCATGGTGGGCGGCGGCACCCTCACTGTTCGGGCCTACCGCAGCATCCTCCGGGCAGAGCCGTGCGTGGCCATTGATGTTCAGGATACCGGAGGTGGAGTTTCCCCGAAGATTTTGACCGAAATTTTCACCCCTTTTTACTCGACCAAGGAAAAGGGAACCGGTCTCGGCCTGGCCATCTCCCAGCGCATCATTCAACAGCACCATGGGACCATCGAGGTCAGCAACGATGACCTCGGAGCGAAATTCACCCTTCGCCTACTGCTAAAGATTCCCTCCGAGGCCAGTGCTAAAAACTCAGGACAGCAAAAATAGAAATGGCCTGGAGAAAAACCTCCAGGCCACTTTTCTATGATCCCCTGGCACGACACACAAGGGGGGGGGGGGAGGACTTCTCCCCGAATCGGCCCTGACAGGGAAAGCCGATCTGACTGCGGGGCTCAGCGCAATGAAAGTCTTCTAGCTTTCGGCTTTTTCTCGACCATTTCCTGCAGCAGGCTGCCGACGGCAAACAGTGCAGAGATCAACTGAGCAACAACTATGATGGCGCAATACCCCAGAAACATCCAGATCACCAGCCCAGTGAATCGGTCGGTATAATGACCCAAAACCATAGCCCCAGTGGTCATCCCCATAAGCAGCACCAGCAATAACACGATTCTCGTACCTTGCTTCATAAAACCTCCTCTTTGAATTTACGGGAAAGGTTCGGTTCATCGGCACAGGATTCCATGCCTGTACCCCGCTGAGTGGACGGATCGGTTAATCGTGCCAGTTAATTCTGAGCCATTCTGGTTGCTGCCAAGGCGTTGCCGCCGCAGGCATGGCCTGACGTTAGGTCAAGGAGACACAATCAAGGCAGCGGCCGCAATTACAGGACAGGATTAGCCGCCCATGCATAGTGCACTGAGCGGTTAGGTCTATTTCCAGTCGATATTCTGTTTGCGGAGAAAGGCTCGCCACCTAAGAGTCACCAGGGCCCTTAATCCCGGCAGGGCTTGAAACAGGGCGATCAGGACGCAAAAGGCCAGAAATATCCAGAGCATCCATTCACCCTGCTGCCCCTGGCCCGCTGACGCCTCCGCATCAGGTATCGTATGCAGGGCCCCCTCCAAGGTCAAAACATCAGACCATGATCTCGGCGTGCTGTAACCACCGTGGCAGGCTGAGATGAACGGGCGGGCGCCTGGAAAAGGCACATTGTACCGCAAGCCGCAACTCTTCCTGGTCTTCCTGGGCCACCGGTTTGAGGGCATGGTAGAAGATTCCCTCGCGGCGAACCATGCGCAGCAGAGGGAGCGAATCCTCATCGGAAACCAGTATGATCGTCAAATCCGGATTGCACTTTTTCAGCAATGGAATCAATTCGACAGCCAGCATGTTGTCAAACTCGATCCCCAGCAATAAGACCTGGATATTGTTCCTAAGGATGTCTCGCAAAACCTCAACGACCGATTGCGCGGTCTTGACCCTGTAATCCGCGCCGGAAAAGAGTTTTTTCATCTGTTCGCGAGACCCTGCATCCTGATCTGCAATAAGAAGTACTCGCATCTTCCTTCGCCTTTCCAGTAGAAAAAACAGAAAACGTGCGTTACAGCGACATCCGGTTTTTATGCCCATCATCGACCGCCGGCTTCCCGGGAACTCTTCGGAACAGTTCCCGAAGCATATTGACGAATAAAGTCAATCCCGGCAGCAGTTGAAAAATTACGATGATGGCCAAAAAGGCCAGAAACAGCTGCACTCCAAGGGAGCTCCCCTGGCTCACAAGCGAAGTCGAAGCAAACGACGCTCCGCCTCCAACGATAAGGATGGCCAAAGTCAGTCTGGTTATTTTTTGCATGACAAAATCCCTTTAATGCATTTGGAATGTTCGATATTCTCTGGGCATTCCACAAAACAAAGACAATTACCCTGCGGGGCTTTAAGCTTCCTGCCTAAGTTTAGTAGCAGTCAATGTGCCAATTCTTAGACAATCGTAGACTTTTTCATAAATACCTGTTTTTACATGCATTTAATTCATTGAACCGGGAATGGCGAAATTCGTGGCGATTCAATACGTATAGCAAATACATACATAAACACACCCTCGCCTTCAGCCCTCACTCGATTTCACACTCTAAGATACTGATTTGGCTTAACAAACAGGGGAATATCGTCGCGTATAGGGAAAATATACAGATAAAATGAGGGCAGGAAGCGTGCTACCAGAAAGCGGAAGAGGGGGCGGAATATACGACAGGATAAGCCGCGCAGAGCGCTAGAGTTGAAGTCGTTGCAGGATCTCTTTTTCTTTGCGGATGGCATCACTGCAGTAGGTCCAGATGAGGTAATACTCCAGCGACATGATGGTCATTCCGGCGACGAAGATAGCCCAGAAGTTCTCGGGAAGAGCCTCGGCATAATAGTAAAAGGCATAAAATCCCGAAAGGTAGCCGAGGTGAGCCCACCCGCGATAGGTATCCGAGCCTCCCATCATCCGTGAGAGAATCAGGACGAGTGCCGAGAAGCTGTAAACGACCAGGGCAATACTGATCATCCGGGTAGGCGGAGACGCCCCCAACACTTCACGGGCGCTCTCGGAAATCGGTGGGAAAAAACCAAAAGTCTGCTGCGCTCCGATCCTTATCAGAATAAAGATCGCCAAACCCCAGAGACCTTTGTTCGATTCACTGTTCAATCGATGGATCTCCTGCTCGACCTCTTTACGACGGCGTGCAGCATCAGAAAGGTGCTCTTCCTTTCGATCTTTCGGCTCTGTCATGACGTCGTCGACTGGTCCTCGTTCGATTGATTATCCTTGCCGGCATTGGCCAAAGGCGAAACAGCCGCTCCGCCTCTCGGCCGCTCTTTCAGCGAGCTCAGCTCCTCATCCTTTTTCTGAACGGTCAGGGCCAGGCTCTGCAGCGACCGCCCCAAATCCTCGATTTCTTCGATTCCGCCAAGAGGAGGCGGCTCGGTATTGCCCCGGGTGGCCGCATTGGCGTAGGCCACCAGGTTCTGGATGGGCAGAAGAATATTGCGTCTCAGCAAGGCACAGACGCCCCCCACCGTCAGAATCAACACCATAAGGCAAAAGACGACCATGCGCCAGCGCAGGGTGGAGAGGGTATGACGCAGAGGGTCTTCGGAAAGGCCGATGTCGAGGGTGCCGAGCACCTTCAGGGTGGCAGGATGAAAATGACATTCGGCGGTATAGCAGCTTGGCTCATTAAAAACGGGCGCCGTAATCGCCAGGATATGCTGGTCGCGTTTGTTGGTGAAGCGGCGCGCCTGTTCCATGGGACCGAGTCGGGTTGAGGGCTCTTCACTGCTGTGGCAGCCGACGCATCCGGCATCGCTTTTATCCACCAGCCGATTGACCTCCGCGCTGTCGGCCGAAAACATGATCAATCCCACTTCGTTGAAGATGCGAACATGTTCGACCCCGGCCTGCTCGCCGATATTATCGATAATATTACGCAGACTCTCCCGGTCGGCTTTGAGCATGGCATGACGCGCCGACTTGACGATAACCCCGGCCAGGTTGACTTCCCGCTGAATGGCACTGCTGACCAGGTCGGTCTTTATAAAGGAATAGAGCAGAATACAGCAGACAACGACGAACCCCGTGACAGCCAGGGCAACCGGTACGACGGCCCGGGCGGCGATGCTCTTCATGGTAGAAATATCCCCCTGTTGGCTTTATCGGCGCAAAGGCACGCCGCAGTGGTCTGCGGGCACGCCTGGTTAGGGGATATTAATACCACAGCGGGGTTCAATAAGCAATCAAATGTTAGGCGAAGAAATCGTGAAATTTTCGGTATATGAGCCGCCTTGGAAGCCAAGGGGATCGACCCGAGGAAGGAATGGAGATCAGCAAGCGGAGACCTGGGGAAGCACGATGGAAAAAGTGCTCCCCTGGCCGGGGGTACTGTGAACCACAACCTCTCCGCCGTGAGCCTGTACGATGTGCTTGACGATGGCAAGGCCGAGGCCGGTTCCGCCGAGCTTGCGGCTGCGGGCCGGGTCGACCCGGTAGAAACGCTCGAACAGCCGGGGAAGGTGTTCGGGGGCGATGCCGCAGCCCCAATCCTGCACCTTAATCATGACCTGGTCCTGAAACTGCACCGCCTCGATGACGATTTTGCCGGCAACGGATGTGTACTTGATGGCATTGGTCAGCAGATTCATGACCGCCTGCTCCAGAAGCGGAGCGTTGATGCGGGTCTCGATCTGTTCGGAACAAAAGAGGTTGATTTTCAACCCCTTCGCGTCGGCCGACTGCTGGCACACCTGCAGGGCGGCTTCGAGAACCGGGCGAACCGCCCCCTGTTCGAGGGGGATCTCGCCCTGATCCGAATCCTGCTCCACCCGGGAGAGGGCAAGCAGATCGTCGATAATCGCTCCGAGCCGGTCCGCCTGGCGGACCACGATGCCAAGAAAGCGTTCGGCCGCCGAGGCATCTTCGAGAGCACCGCCGAGGAGGGTCTCCACCGACCCCTTGATGGCGGTCACCGGGGTTTTCAGCTCGTGGGAAACGTTGGCGACAAAATCGCGCCGCAGCGTTTCGAGGCGACGCAGACGAGTAACGTCGTTGAGAACCACCAGGGCACCGATATCGCGGTTTTGCAGATCGCGCAGGGGGGTGCCGTGGGCCTGCAGGTAGCGTTCCCCCTGGGCCGCCCCCAGCACCAGGTCCCCCTCGAGAGGCTGACGACTGGCCAGGGTCTGCGAGACAAAGCGCTGCAGTTCAACCTTTCGAACGACCTCCTGGATCCTGCGCCCCTGCGCCTGTCCCGGATCGATCGACATCCACCGTGCGGCAGCCCCGTTGACCCTGAGAATTCGTTCTTCGTTATCGAGAGCCAGAACCCCCTCGGACATACTCGACAGCACCCCTTCGAGCTCGTTGTGCTGTCGGGCCATGGCCCGGATCCGCTCATCGAGCTGAGCGGCCATGTGGTTGAGGGTCTCGCCCAGTGCGGCGATTTCCAGGGAACCGGAAACGGCCAGGGGGCGGCCAAGCTCTCCCCGGGCAAACCGCCTGGCGCCGTGGGTCATCTCTTCGAGGGGACGACTGATGCGCCGGGAGACCACCAGCGAGAGGGCGGCCGCCACCAGGGTGATCAACAGCCCGCCGGCGGCCAGACGCAGGTAGATCGTTTCGAGGGTCCGATCCATGGCGGTTGCAGCCAGGGCGATACGCACCGTGCCGATAATGCCGCCTTCCTCTGCGACCGGAACCGCGACGTACATCATGTCCTTCTGCAGGGTGTTGCTGAAGCGGGTCGAAATGCCGACCCGGCCACCCAGCGCTGTGACGATTTCGGGTCGAGCCGCGTGGTTGTCCATGCGCCTCGGGTCCTCCTCCGAATCGCCGAGCACCCGGCCATCGGGCAGGACCACGGTAATCCGGGCCGAGGCGGCTCGGCCGAGCTCCTTGCAGAGCCGGTCAACCTCCTCAAGCTTCAACGAGCTGAAATGCCCCCGCAGGCGGCTCTCGACCAGCCGGGCACGGGCCTGCAGGTCGAGAGCGGTCTGCTCGGCGTGAAACGAGCGCAACGCCCCGGAGATATCCCAGGTGACCGCCAACAGGGCGATTCCGATAATAACAAGGTAGGTCGGGTAAAGCTGCCAGAGAAGCCGCCTGCGTGCCATGCCTATTCCTTTAACCGGTACCCGACGCCCCGCACCGTCTCAATGTAGGCGCCGCACACTCCGAGTTTTTTACGCAATCCGACGATTTGAACGTCGACCGAGCGGTCGGTGACCGCGTACCCCTCGCCACGCACCCCATCGACAATCTGGGCGCGGGTGAAAACCCAGCCGGGCCGTCCGGCCAGCAATTGCAGCACGCGAAACTCGGTCAGCGTCAGCTCAACTTCGTTGCCGGCGGCGATGACCTTGTTGCGGCCGGCATCGATCACCAGTTCATGGATGGAGAGAACCGGAAGCGGACCGCTGTCGGACGGGCCCTGTTCCCGCCTGCGCAATACCGCCTTGATCCGGGCCAGAAGAATTTGCGGGCTGAAAGGCTTGGTGACGTAATCGTCCGCCCCCAGCTCCAATCCGGCGACAATATCCGCCTCCTCCCCTTTGGCGGAGAGCATCACGATGGCCGCCTCCCCACCGTGCCCTTCCCTCAGACGGCGACAGACTTCGAGGCCGTTGATTCCGGGAAGCATCAGATCGAGGACCAGCAGGTCCGGCTGAAGCGAGGCCGCCTTTTCCAGCCCTTCCTCTCCAGATGTGGCGCATTCGACCCGGTAGCCGGCCTTGACCAGGTTGTAGTGGATCAGGGCCAGGATATCTTCTTCATCTTCGATGACCAGAATCTGCTTTTTCTCCATGTCGACCTCGGTATGCTCCAGTGAGAAAGCCTGATGGTATTCGAAAAGTGTTAGTATTTGATGAGTCGATGAACAAAAACCCCTTTTTTGAAAAGACCCGGCCGCAGCCAGGCGTTCTACCGGCATATACCGGCAGCAAACAGCCGGTGAGGACAAAGTATCAGAATTGCCGGTAATTATTAACCCTGAATTCGCGGTGCTCGACCCGACCACCGCCCCTTTGCACGGGTAGTAAAAAAAACCGACCTCTTTACCGGGTGGCGGCTTGCTCTCGAGCGGAAACCTGTGTGATAATTTAAGCTATTTCCCGCTAAAACAGCTCAAGCCTCAAGCCTGGATCCATGAGTCCAGGCCAAGGGGATGGAAAGGAAGACCGGAGTGAAAACCGTCCAGGGAGACCTGGGGCTGATGTCCCTTCAGGATTTACTGCAGTGGGGGTCAACCCGCAACATCACCGGAGCACTGAAGGTCAAAAGCCAGGACCTGGTCAAGACCTTTTACCTGCAGGAAGGGAAAATCGTCTTTCTCACCTCCAACAAAGAAGGCGAGAGAGTTGGGGAATTTCTGGCCAAGTACGGCGAACTCGGCCTGCCGCTGATCCGCGGCGCCATCGAAGAGAGTCAGCGCCGCGGCATTCCCTTCACCGCCTTTCTTCTTTCGGCAAGAATCATGGACACGGCGACCCTCTCCGCCGCCATTACCCAGCTGGTGATTATGGCCCTGGCCGACTGCCTGTCCTGGAAATCGGGAGCCTTCCAGCTGAACGACGCCCTCCCCCCGGCTATTCTCAACGGCCCGATCAAGCTCGAGTCCGCCGACATCTTTGACCGGGCTCAAGCCTACCAGCAGGGAGGAACCGGACACGAGGCAGGGGACAGCGAGCTGCTGCGCCAGGTTGCCCAGCGGATCAACAGCGGCGATATCGATATCCCCCCGGTCCCCGACATCCTGGTCCGCCTCAACGAGTGCATGACCGACGAGGGTCCGGAGACCCAGGAAATATTGAGGATCATCATGGCCGACCAGATCCTCACCTCGAAAATACTCAAGGTGGTCAATTCGCCCTACTACGGGTTTTCCCGGCAGGTCACCTCGCTGCAGCACGCCATCGTCTTTATCGGCTTCAAGCAGATGCTGAACATCGTCACCGCCTACTCCCTGAACAAAATCATCATGAAG